>JBBQJM010000084.1:0-10811 GCA_038325895.1 Mycobacteriales bacterium | reverse complement strand
CCACCAGGAACCGATAGCCGACCGGGTTCGGATCCATGAAGGTCTTGCTCGGGCTGTGGATCAGCAGGGTGAGCGCTGTGGCGTCGATGTCGCCGGAGAGCACGTCGTCGATCCGGATCCGAGCGAGATGCCGCCGCAGCGGATCGCGCAGTTGGGGATCGACCTCGATCTGCACCACGGTGGCCTCGACGAGGACCTGATCGCTCACTTGATCATCTTCTCCAGCTTCTTCAGCGCGGCCACGACTTTGGTCAGGAACTTGATCTCCGCTTTCCGCGCGTTGATCTCGTCCCGCACCCAATCCTGCGCGTCGTTGAAGGCCGCCTTGAACCCGGGTGTTCCCCTACCGAACTTCTTCTGCAGCACCGCGACGTGATGCGAGTGCACGCTCTCGTGGATCTCGGTGTTCCTGGTCAGAATCGGCTGGGCCTTGGTCATCGGCGTGGCGGTGATGGTGATCGCGCCGGTCGACGACGTGGAACCGGCGACGGCGACACCGAATCCCTGCTTGGCTAGGGAATCCTTGACGGCCTGTTCCACCTGGGCGCCGGTCTTCACGCCCTTCTGCTGTCCGGCCGCCGCGTATTCCTTGATGAAGAACTTGGCCTGGCCGATTTCGTCCTGGACCTCCTTGACGCAGCTGGCACTCGTCGCACCGGCGACGTAGGAGAAGTCCAGGTCGATCCCGTCGACGGTCAGCACCACATATTTACCGATGAATCGCAGCATGTCGGCCCGCTGGTCGGGGAACATGTCGGCCATCCGGTCGATGAGCTCCCGCAGTTCGTCCTTGGTGATCGGGCTGCCCTTGGTCTTCAGGTCGACGGTGTGCACGGCGTTGGCCATCCGCGGTCCGCCGCGCGGGGTGGCGTCCGTGGTGATGACGGACCAGAATCCCTTGGTCTTGAGCCCGGCGAGCATCGGCAACAGGTCGAACATCGCCCGCGAATTGAGCAGCCCCCACGCCTGGTCGAGTGCGGCGGGTGTCGCCTGGGTGAACCCGTCGGCGGCCTGTTCCAGCGGAGTGGCGCCGTTCAACGTGACGGCCGGCGCGGCCGCGGTTCCTGGCGGCGGCGATGAGCCGGGCGGTGGCGCGGTGTACGCCGGCGGAACCTTCTGCCGGGAAACGGTGACCGCGGTAGCGGGCCCGAGCATGGTCTGGACGGCGGCGTTACCGGCCTGCCGCTGCAGGAGCAGAACACGACCGCCGGGCCCGCCCCGACCTCCTGCGACGAACGGGCCGGGCTCGTTGCGGTGCGCGGGTGCCGGCCTGGCGGTGGCGGGCCGCGGCGCCGGCCCGGTGGTCAGCCGGGTGGACGCGTCGTCGGTCGCCATGCCGTCCAGCATGAATGGGCGGCGCCGGTTGGTCAGCGGCGCGGCGGGCAGTCCTGGGTGCGCGAAGGGGCAACCCGGCGCAGCGACACCATTGCACCGCCGCGAGCGACGCCGTGTGACCAGGCCCCCGAGCTTGCAGCAACTGGCCACAGCCAACTGCACGGCGCCCCTTCCGGGTGATGCGATCACACGATGGTGTAACTTGGAGTGATCGGTTTCAGGCTTTGGCGTTGATCGTTCGGGTAATCGATACGCTCTTGACCAAATCTTGATCACTGTACGTAGCATTGTTTGCTAAGCTCAGCACAACAAGAGGCCATGCCGAAGCAGCATCCCTCCGAGACGCCAGGGCCCGTGCACGCAGCGCGCGGGCCACCGGCACCGGACGGAGCGACTGGGTCGAGGCGGGCTCCTACACCGACTCGACACCCACCGGGTATCTGCGTGCCCTGACGCGGAATGACGAGTCCCGATCACTGAGGACCGTCACATGCTTAGGCGCCTTGCCGCTCACCGACCGACATTCTCTCGACGAACTGCGCTAGCCGTGACAGCGGTGATCGCGGTCGCCACCGCGGGCACGTTGGCGACCGCCGCCGGGTATGGCCCGGTGTCGGCGAAGGCCGATCAATTGCCGGCCTCATCATCGACGGTTTCCCGTGCGACACCGCCGACTTTCGTCAGCCCGAACCCCAGTGCGTCCATTGCGGCCGATCAACCGTCCTCGCCGAGCGCGTCACCGGTGACACCAGCCGCGCTCCTTGACACTCCGGCCGCCGTCGCGTCGACGCCGGCGTCGTCATCAGATCCTGCTGCGGATCCCACCCCTCCGGCGGTGCCGGTCGCCGCGGAAACAATGATCACCGGTCGCCCGATGTACGCGACCGACTCGGCGAACGTCCGTGTCACCCCGGGCACCGATGCCGCGGTCGCCGCAGTCCTCGTCGGCGACGAACCGGTGACCGCGGGTCTCACGGTCGATGGCTGGGTGCCTGTGCGCGTCGGTGACGTTTACGGCTGGGCGTCCGCCGAGTACCTCGCCGACGGCGCACCAGCGGCGCAGGTGCAGGCGCCGCCGGTCGGGTCGTCAGGAAACTGGATGACCGACCTGATCCCCCAGGTCGACCCCACCGGCATCGCCACCTGGGTGTTCGAACGGAACGGCTCCTGGGGCGCGTCCGACGGCTACACCGTCTGGATCGACCCGGATCTTCCTTCTGACAAACGCTTTTCGGTGATGGTGCACGAGTACAGCCATGTGCTGCAGGTCCGGGTGTACGGAAGTATGGACGGCTCCGTCGCCGGCCTGAGTGCTCTCATCGGCGGGGGCACCACCGATGTCACCGCCAACGAGAGCACCGCGGACTGCATGGCCCTGGCGCTCGGGGCGACCTGGGTCAACTACGGCTGCCAGGATTCCCTGCAAGCCGCCGCTTCGGCGATCCTGGCCGGCCAACGCCCGTAACGCATCGGCTCACCCCGCCGCGTCGAGCGCCGCGATCGTGTCGGCCGGAAGGGTGAGGGAGGCGGCGGCGAGGTTCTCCTCGAGGTGGCCGACCGAACCCGTACCTGGGATCGGGATCATCACCGGCGAGCGTTGCAGCACCCAGGCCAGTGCGACTTGCGCCGGGGTGGCGTCGAGTTCCTGCGCCGCGACGTCCACCGGACCGCCCGGCCGGGCGAGTTCACCGGCGGAGACCGGCGCCCACGGAATGAACCCGATCCCTTGGTCCTCGCAGTAGTCCAGCACATCCTGCGACGAGCGGTCGGTCAGGTTGTACCGGTTCTGCACCGTGGCCACGGTGAAGACCTGCTGCGCGGCCTTGATCTCGTCGACCGACACCTGCGACAGGCCGAGTGCCCTGACCTTGCCCTCGTCCTGCAGGTCCTTCAGTGCACCGAACTGCTCGACCCGGTCAACCTTCGGGTCGATACGGTGCAGCTGGAACAGGTCGAGCACATCGACCTTGAGATGGCGCAGGCTGAGCTCCGCCTGCTGCCGCAGGTACTCGGGGCGGCCGAGCGCGACCCACCGCTGCGGACCGGTGCGGGCCAGCCCGGCCTTGGTCGCGATCTTCAGTCCTGCCGGATACGGGTAGAGCGCCTCGGCAATGATCTCCTCGCTGACCGCGGGGCCGTAGGAATCCGCGGTGTCGATGAAATCGACGCCGAGCTCCACCGCTCGCCGCACCACCGACCTGGCCACCTTGCGATCGTGGGGCTCGCCCCAGATCCCGGGTCCGGTGATCCGCATCGCGCCGAAGCCAAGCCGGTGCGCGGTCCCGAGGTCGCGGATGTCAAAGGTCCCACTTGCTGCCACATTGATGGCCGTCACGTTTGCTGTCATACGAGCCACAACCCGGCCAGCGGCCGAGGTGTTCCTGATGGCAAGAACTCTTTAGCATGAGTCACGAGTGTCTTGTGCTACTGTGTGCTACATGAGGGCGGTGGGTGTCCGCGAACTGCGTCAGCGAGCGAGTGAGTTGCTGGACGATGTCGAGAAGACGGGCGACAGCATCGAGATCACCAATCACAGCCGCCCAGTCGCTCGACTGGTACCCATCACCCGAAACTCAAGCGGCTCGTACGCCGAACTCCTTGCGCAGGGCTGGATTCGCCCCGGACGTGGCGATCCGCTGGATATCGAGCCGGTCACCCCGTCAGCCGGCAGCCAGAGCACGGACGAACTCCTCGCCGCCGGCCGCGACGAGCGCGGCGTGGACCGGCACGGGTGACCATCTACCTGGATACCTCGGCACTGGCGAAGCTGGTGGTGAGTGAGCCCGAATCGGCCCACCTTCGGCAGTGGTTACGCGAACGCGGGTCCGTTCCAATGGTCACCAACAGCATCGGAGTGGTCGAACTCCGCCGACTGGCCGCGCGCGTCAACCAACAGGTGCTGTCCACCGCAGTCCGGCTGCTCGCGCGGATCGGTGTGGTGGGTGTGACCCCGGATGCGCTGGCGTTGGCGGCCGAGATCCCACCACCAGAGGTGCGCACCCTTGATGCACTGCACATCGCGTCCGCGGCGATGTTGAGCGACCTCGAGTCGGTCGTCACCTACGACGAGCGCATGGCCACAGCAGCGATCGCCTACGGACTTCCCGTCGCGGCCCCGGGCCGGTAGCGGCCACATTCCCCGACTGGTCCACGCCCGCGATCAGGACAGTGCTGCGCGCAGGAACGCGATCTCCTCACCCCGCTCTGGCGGCCCGCCAGGGGTCTCCAGAATCACCGGGGCGCCCGCCGCGCGGACGATGTCGACGAGCGTGTCGCTCGGGATTTCCCCGCCGAGCAGCGAGGCGTGCCGATCCCGGCCGGAGCCCGCCTCGTCGCGAGAGTTGTTACAGTGCACCAGGTCGATGCGGCCGGTGATGCCGCGGATGTCGTCAACCACGGTGTCCATGTCCAGCCCGCTGGCGTGTGCGTGGCAGGTGTCCAGCACGAATCCTGCGCCGAATTCGCCCACTTCGTCCCAGAGCCTGGCGATCGCCTCCAGGGTTCTGGTCATCGCGTTGTCCCCGCCGGCCGTGTTCTCGATCAGGATCGGCAGCGGGAACCCGCCCTCGTCCTGCTGGCGGGCGAAAGCCTTGCGCCAATTGTCGAATCCGACGGCCGGATCATCCTTGGCCAGCACATGGCCGCCGTGCACGATCAGCCCCTTCGCGTTCAGCGCGGCCGCTGCGCTCGCGTGGGTGATGAGCAGCTTGCGGCTGGGGATGCGGATGCGGTTGTTCGTGGTCGCCACGTTGACGATGTACGGAGCGTGCACGAACACGTCGAGTTCCCCACTGCGGAGTTCGGCGGCGTGCGGGTGCTCCTTGGGTGATTTCCAGCCCTGCGGGTCGGCGAGAAAGATCTGCACCCCATCGGCGCCGGATTCGGCGGCCTCGACGATGGGATTGGCGTCGTCTTCGCGGGCGCCGACATGGACGCCGAGGGATGGCACGGATGGCACGGATGGCACAGTCACGGGGCCGAGGGTAGCGGTGTGGTCCGACAGTCCGGCAAACAAGGCCCGTGTCCTGCGCGCATCCTCCACGTCCGGTGCGTTGTCCTGTGCAACTATTCTTACTGTAAGGCTCGTTAATCGCGTCAGTATGGCTGTCGGATGTGGTTTTAGGCCGCCTGTCGGTGTCGGGTGCCACCATCGTTGCAATGACGAGTCGCATCGATCTGGGGGTCACCGCCGTGGGTACGCAGCTGTTCGGGCCGGAGCGGCTCGCTGACCTTGATCTCTCGGTCCACACGATCGATGTCGCGCTGCGGAAGGCGAACGCGGCGACCAATGCGGGCTCCGAGCTGGATCCGCCGATCATGGAGGGCCTGAACCGCTGGGGGCTGACCACCCGGTACCTGCGCGAGGCGCTGGTCGCCGCCGGGTGGTCGTTCGACAACCCCCGCAATCTCGCCCGCACCATCCATCCGTCCGGCGACTTCGCTGTGGTGGTCACGACCGGCGACGAGGGCACGGGCCTACCGCACCGCACGCCGGGCCCCAAGCACCCCAAGGGATTTGTCACCGAGCTCGCGGTGCTGGGCAACAATCAACTCGCCCTGGAGTTGGGCCCGCTGGTACCGACGGTCCGCCAGGGCCGGGTGATTCACGCCTCGCCACCGCCACCCCGGACCTGGTTCCTGCTGTTCTACGCCGATGTGGACTGCTTCCGCGCAGAGGTGTCGCTGCCCGAGTGCTTCGCCGATGGGCGGATCACCAAATGGACCCAGCGCATCCTGCTGCCGCCGGTCCCACGAGCACCCCACGCCGCGGTACCGGAGATGGTGCGGGTGGAGTGGACGACCGTTGTTGAGGCCGACACCGTCGCGGAGCTCGCCGGCAGGTCGGCAACGCTGCCGTGAATATGCCCTGGGCGGGCCGGGGCATCACTCCGATCGCGGCGGTCAACCCTCGCCCTCGGCGATCGCCAGTTCGATGTGCGCTCGCTCGATCCGCTCCGCCGCGGGATCGTCGACGGCGAGTGTCAGGGCCGCGTGCAGGACGAGCAGCAGATTCCGGCGCACATCGGATGGCCTGCTCGAGTAGTAGTCGTGCAGGGTGACCAGGGCGGCACCGGACAGCACCTCGCTCGCCTCGACCGCCGCCAGACCCTGGCCGTCCATCGCAAGGGCGATCCGGCGATGCGCGATCGCCGCGATCCCGCCCGCCGACGGCACCGCCGGCACGGTGATCGTTCGGGAAAGGAATCCCCGAGCCGCGCGGAAGGCCGGGTCCTCCAGGTAGGTCGGGTGCACGGCGATGACCGCCGCGGTGTCCAACTCCTCCGCGAGCAGCCGCGGAATGGTCGCGAAGAACGCGGCGCGGGTCTGCGCACTCTCGGGCAAGTAGGCGGTGTTCAGCCAGCGGTCGGTGTCGTCCAGCACGAGGACCGGCGTCAGTTCCCGTGAGCGGAACAGGTCGAGGATCTGGCGGCCCTGATCCATGATCTGGTCGCTGGTGTGGCTGGGCTCGTCGACGGCCGCCTCGAGTTCGTAGGCGAGCCGCACGGACAGCCCCACCAATCCCGGTGTGACGCTGAATCCCTTGCCGCGCTTGATCTTCGGACGAGTCTCACCCTCGATTCGGCGTGCCTGCCCGCCGCGGTCGGGTGCCGACTGCTGCACCAGTCGGCTGACCACCTGCACCAGGTGTCGGACGAATGCGACCGGATCGCCGGCGACGGCCGGCCGTTCGACAGCGACCGGGATCGGCAACGGCACCAGGTCATCCACCATGGGGTGCAGGGTGGCGGCGATGACGCTGGATTTGCCCGCACCGCTGGTGCCCACCAGGGTGACCCGCTCCTGGCGGCGGAGCGCGGCAGCGAGTGCCTGCTCGCAGCTGTGCCTGCCCGTCATGGTGTCGAACGGGACATGGACGGCGAACAGCTCCTGGTGCCTGGGCGACGGATCGAAAGCGCCGCTGTCGTGCAGGATCTCCAGGTCCTCCCTGGTCACGACGACTCCGCAACGATCGGCCGATCGGCCTCCGGAGAACCGAACTCGGCGGGTGGCTTGAGCCGGTAGAGCTTCCGCGGTCGTCCACGACCCGTGCTCTCTTCCCGCATGTCCACCAGCCCCCTGTCCTGCAGCTCGGCCATCACCTGGATGACGCGCGGCCGTGTCCAGCCCATCCTGGCCAGCAACTGCTCGTCGGATGCGCTGGACCAGCCCAACGCCTCCAGTTCCTGGGCGAGCATCCGCGCCGGCCGAGTCAACTCGGCGACAGCGGCGGCTCTCGCTTCCAGCCCTGCAAGGGCATTCAACCGCGCACCCCCGACAGCGGACCCGGCGGCCAGTTCACGGGCCAGCTCCAACAGCCGCCGCGGTGTCTGCCTGGCGGCATCGGTCGCTGTGTCGGTCACTGCGGCGATCAGGGCGGTGGATGACTCCTCGCCCGCCGGGTCACCCGGCTCCATCCTCCGCCGCAGGAGGTCGGCGGCCTCCTGCGCGGTGAGCGGGCCGAGATCCACCCTGGTCTCGAAGAACACCTCAGCAGGTGGCCGGACCCACCCGCCCACCTGCGACGTCGATGTAGTCACCAGCCACCGTGCGTCGAGTTCCCAGAGTTCGTCCCGGAGCGCCCCGAAAACCGCTGATCCCGCCGCCGCCAGCACGTCCTCGACAACCAGCACGGGGGTGGCACCGGGTGCTGCCTTGCGGAGGTCGCCGATCTCCCCGGCCAAGCCATCGAGAAGGTCAAGGGCAGGGCGTGGCGGTAGCGCCGCCGCGGACCGATCGGACTGTGGCGCCGCGGCCAGCACAGCGGTGAGCAGATCGGCAGCCGTCTGCGCTGCGTTCGCGCGGGCGTAGAAGAATCGCAACGAGTCGCCCGCCAGGTGCGATCGGTACATCACCGTGCGCACCAGCGACGTCTTCCCGCTACCCGGTGGGCCGACGACCAGGCAGTTCAGCCCAGCGCCCAGCGACAGTGCGATGCGGGCCCGCTCGTCCTCCCGGCCAACGAACAGGCCGTGGTCCGCCGCGTTGTCCAGCAAGGGACGAGCGCTGAGCCGCATGACCTTACTTTACCTACAGTAAGTTACGTCAGCAACGCATGGGAGTCGTGGATGCGAGGAGACCCAGGGCCGGGATCAGGCTGCCTCCGTCAAGGCAGGATCTCGACGTACCCGTCGGTTCCGTGCACCCGGATCCGCTGCCCGTCGGGGATCAGCCGGGTGGCATCCACCACCGACGACGGCCGGCAAGCCGTACTCCCGTGCGATCACCGCGCCATGGGTCATCAGGCCTCCCACCTCCGTGACCAGGACGTTCATCGGGTATCAGGAGTATCCGAAATACGGCATGGAGCACCCGGGGCGGCGTGAGCACGGCTCTTCCCTCAGACCGGCCCTCAGACCGCGGGCGCTGTCGATGCCTCTGGATTCGGCGGCAACACGGTGCCGGACTCCATGACGGTGGGCGTCGCGCTGGCACGCCGAACCGGAGTGGCCAACTTTGCCCGCCCCACCGTCGTCGGCCCGAGTTCGGGATTCGGGCCCTGCTTGGCCCACGGCAACGCCCACAACACGAGCCAGGGCACCGCGTTGAGGATGACCGTGGTGGCGAACGTCAGCGCCATGATCAACACCACCGGCGGTGCGACGGCGGCTCCGACGAGGATCAGCACAGGCAGGCTGTCGGATTTGGACACCGAGCCGAAGATTTGCACGATGGTGAGGACGAGTAGCCAGGCACCGGCCGTCAGCCACCAATTGTTGAACTGTGCGTGGACAAGGATGGGAATCGCCAGCAGCGCAACGATGGCGAGTAGCAATAACGGCACCACGACGGCCCACAGCCGTATCCTCGAATACTGCCAATACCGGTCCATCGACACGCCGACCCACAGCACCCTGCTGCGAATGCGGGAGACATCGCGCCGTCCATCTCCCTGATCCCCCAACGCGATCCGGAACGTGTCGTCGGCGTGCTTGCGCTTGTCGAACGAATTCAGTTCCTTGGCCTCGTTGCACAGCGCGTCATGCAGCAGAACGGGAAGGATTTGCTTGCCATAGGGGCCGGCCAGTCCCCACAGCGGCCCCGGAATGCTCGCCAGGTCCGTCTTCATCGGGGCCACCCGGAACTCAATGTTCGCCGTGCCGGGAAGACGGTAACTGAATTTCGTGGTCAACCTGAATTCACGGGTCCCGAGGAATTGCAGATCCGGATTCGGGAATTCCCCGTGCTCATCGACGAAGGGCATGGACATGAGTTTGGCTCGCAGCCGCAGGGCTGTCAATTGACAATAGCCGTCCAGGTACGCGTTTCGAACAAACGTTCGTGACGTGCATTGGGGTCCGTGTGTCGGTGCACCATTCTCGGCGCTGCATCTCACGTCGGGGAGCGGGCTGGGAGCGGGCGCCGGCGGCAGCGAGCCCGAGACGGGAGTGCACCGGGGCCTGCTGCGGATGGATGCTCTGCCGGACGTACAGCGCCGCAAGGGGATCGATCCACATGTCCACCAGGTCGTCGAGCAGCCTGGTGGTGTGCGGCCTGCCTTGCAGCGCCTGCCCGGTCAACTCGAAGAAGAGCGGACCGAAGGTGCCGGCGGCGTCCACGACGTGATCCCAGAAGAGTCCGGCCTGCTCGTGGGGATCGAGTTCGCGTTGTGCACGAGGAGGTCAAGGGCGCTGCGCTGTTGATCTTCGACGATCCGGACGATTTCGGCGACAGGCCGTCCCTGGACCCGAAGTGGTAGATCAGCATGCGGTGGCTGGTGCCGAGCTCGAGGGCCAGCTGACGCAGGCTCAGGTGACTGATCCCGCCGTGCGCGGCGATCCGGACAGCGTTCTCGAGGAGCCGGTCCCGTGGGGGAGCATCGTCCGGGTTCACCCGGCGCTGCGGATGTTCGGGCTCACTTCTCGCACAGGCGCGTCAACCCGGCGCCCTCGATCGCCAGGTACCGCCTGGTCATCAGCCCGACCACCGACCCGGGATTCCCGATTGTCGACGGACAGCAGCACGGAACTGCCGTCAGCCGCAGGGGTGACGACATGGCGGGCGGTGTACACCAGGCCGGGCATCCGGGAGACCCAGGTGACGGATCGGCCGGGGTCGACCTCCGTCACCTCCCAGACGGCCTCGCGCAGTTTCGGCCGCTTCATGCGGGTACACGCGTCCGGCGCAGGGACGCGCCGTGCCGGAAGTGGTGCGGCTGCATGCGCTGTCATTGATGGAGCCTGTCATTGATGGAGCGAGGTGCGGTGGTGAACCGAGACATGGACCTGAAGAGGGAATTGTGACCAAAGGCCCTGTGCAACAAAATGAGCCGACGCCATGCTGGGCCTGACCCAAGGAGGAGCATTGAACACCGAGCAGCTCAAGAAGATCGAGGCCGGGAACGGTTTCATCGCGGCCCTGGACCAGAGCGGTGGCAGCTCACCCAAGGCGCTGAAGTTGTACGTAGTCGAAGAATCCGCCTACTCGAACGACAGCGATATGTTCGATCGGATGCACGAGATGCGCACGCGCATCAT
>JBBQJM010000083.1:0-10825 GCA_038325895.1 Mycobacteriales bacterium | reverse complement strand
TGCTGGCCGAGACCGGCCCGGCGCGCGCCGAATTCGAGTCGCTGTTCGGGGATCCCGATCTGGATTACCAGGCCGCGATCGACCGGCACTACTCGCAGGGCGCACCGACGGGCTGGGAGGACGACTACGTGTCGTCCTACGCCACCATGCACCCTGCCGAGGACTGGGCCGAGACGTTCGCACACTACCTTCACATCCGCGACACCCTCGACACCGCAGCGGCTTTCGGGTTCGCTCCGGCTGGCGCGACGCTGGACCACCCGCTGGCCGGGGACGCCGGGTTTGACCGGATGATCGAGCTGTGGCTGCCGCAGGCCTGGTCGCTGAACATGATCAACCGGTCGATGGGGCACAAGGACCTTTACCCGTTCGTGCTGCCGCCCGCGGTGCTGAACAAGATGCGGCTGGTGCACAAGCTGGTGGTGGCCAGCGACGCCGCGGTCGAGGTCAACGCCTCAGTGTTCTAGCAGAGTGGTCTGATCCACTCGCTCGTCAGGGTAGGGGCACGGCGGTGCCAGAGACGGCAATGCCACCGGTGCCGACCGGGATGTCGACGGTCAGCACCCCTGGCCGGCCGACGTGCCTGCCCTGGTGCACGGTGATCGCGACGGGTGGTTCCACCAGCCCGAGGGCGCGCAGGTAGCCACCCAGCGCGGCCGCCGCCGACCCGGTCGCCGGGTCCTCCCGCACCCCGCCCGGGGGGAACGGGTTGCGGGCCTCGAACGCTGTCGGCGCCAGCCGGGTGACCACCGCGACCGTCGCGCCCCAGTTCTGCTCGGCCATCAGCCCCGCCAACTGGCTCTGGTCGTGGTCGAGCGTGTCGAGGACGGCCGGTGTCACTCCGACGATCGGGTGTGAGTTGCCGGAGTAGCTGACCCGCGGCGGCAGGGCCGGGTCCAGGCCGTGCTGGTTGATCCGCAGTGCCGCCAGCAGCCGAGAAACGACCGACGTCCCGATCTCGCTCACCCGGATCGGCACGCTGACCAGCGTCGCGACGATGCCGTCGGGTCCGGGTGCGGTGCTGACCTCGATCACCCCGGCGGGCGAATCGAGCGTCAGCCCGCCCGTCCCGGACCGCTCCGCCCAGGCGACCGCGGATGCGATAGTGGCGTGCCCGCAGAACGCGACTTCGGCGATGGGCGCGAAATAGCGGACGGCGGCCGTGGTCGGTCCGGTGGGGGTGAGGAAGGCGGTCTCGGAGAAGCCCACGTCCGCGGCGATCTGCTGCATCTGCGCGGCATCCAGGCTCCCTGCGTCCAGCACGACGCCAGCCGGGTTGCCGCCGGACGGGTCGGTGGAAAACGCCGTGTAGCGCAGGATTTCCATCACCGCACCCTACGTCGATTCGGGCCGGCGGAGCAGGGCACAGGTCGACATCGTCCCGTCCAGGTCAGCCAGCGTCACGCCGCTAGCGGTGGCACGTTCTGTCCGCTTGGTCTTCACTTGTCCCATTCGACTCGACGAAGGAGGCTCGCGTGTTCGCTCAGATCATCCGTGGCAAGGTGTTGGATCCGGATGCAGTTCGACCCGTTGTCGGCCGCTGGATGACCGAACTCGGCCCCAGCGCCACCGGATGGCTCGGGTCCACCAGCGGTATCACCGATGACTCCCAGCTCTTCGTGCTCGTCCGTTTCGAGTCCGAGGACGCTGCGAAGGCCAATAGTGACAAGCCCGAGCAGGGCCAGTGGTGGGCGGAGATGGAGAAGGTCCTGGACGGCGAAGCAACGTTCCAAGACAGCTCCGAGGTCTACGTCGACACCCGTGGCGACCTCGATTCCGCCGGATTCGTGCAGGTCATGGACGCCCAGACCAGCGATCCCGAACGATCGAAGCAGCTGATGACGGAGACTGCGCCGGCGCGTGTGGCGCTGCGGCCGGACATCCTCGGCCAGGTGGTGGTCGGGCACGACGACGGGAAGTTCACGATGGTCATCTATTTCGTGAACGAAGAGGCGGCCCGCAGGGGTGAACGGCAGGAGATTCCAGCAGAACTTCAGGACTCCATGAAAGAGATGATGGCCCTGGGTGTCGGGATGCCGGAGTTTCTCGACCTCAGGATGCCGTGGCTCGACTCACCTCGGTAGCCGGGTCGGGGGCCTCGGTCGTCGGAGTCTGCGAGATGACCGGTGCGGTCCTGTCGCTTTGCCCAGGCGCGGTAGCGTCGGCCGGGTGAGTCCGAGTGATCCGGGTCTGTTCTCCGTCGGCCCCGTTGCCGACGACGGCCCGTCGGTGAATACCGGCGCCTGGTCAGCCGACCGTCCGGTCGACCCGCACGCCCCGCTCGCGGCCCGGATGCGGCCGCGCACCCTCGACGAGGTCGCCGGTCAGCAGCACCTGCTCGGCCCCGGTGCTCCGCTGCGCCGCCTGGTCGAGGGCGGGTCGCCGTCGTCGATGGTGCTGTACGGGCCGCCCGGCACCGGCAAGACGACGCTGGCCATGCTCGTCGCCGGTGCGACCGGGCGGCACTTCGCGCAGCTGTCCGCGGTGTCCGCCGGGGTGAAGGAGGTACGTGCGGTCATCGGTGACGCCCGCGCCCGGCTGCGGTCCACCGGCGAGCAGACCGTGCTGTTCATCGACGAGGTGCACCGGTTCTCCCGCACCCAGCAGGATTCGCTGCTCGGCGCGGTGGAGGACCGGACCATCATTCTCATCGCGGCGACCACCGAGAACCCTTTCTTCTCCGTGGTTTCGCCGCTGCTGTCGCGGTCGTTGGTGCTGCAGTTGCAGCCGTTGACCGACGCCGACATCGCCGTGCTGCTGGACCGGGCTGTCACCGACGAGCGGGGGTTGGTCGGCGGTTACCGCCTGACCGACGACGCCAGGAGCCATCTGGTGGCGCTGGCGTCCGGGGACGCGAGGCGGGCTTTGACGGCGCTGGAGGCGGCCGCCGATTCGGTGGACGCCATCGCCACGGCCCCGGTCGGCGATATGTCGCCCGAGGACCCGGCGGTCGTCGACCTGGCGGCGGTGGAGCGTGCGATCAACCGGGCGGCGGTCCGTTACGACCGCTCCGGTGATCAGCACTACGACGTCACCAGTGCGTTCATCAAGTCGATCCGCGGCAGCGACGTCGACGCTGCCGTGCATTACCTGGCCCGGATGATCGAGGCCGGTGAGGACCCGCGGTTCATCGCCCGCCGGTTGATGATTCACGCGTCCGAGGACGTCGGGATGGCCGACCCGACCGCGCTGCCGGTGTGCGTCGCCGCCGCGCAGGTGGTCCAGCTGGTCGGCCTGCCGGAGGCCAGGATCGCGCTGACCCAGGCGACGATTCACCTGGCCACGGCGCCGAAGTCGAATGCGGTGGTGATGGCGATCGACGCGGCGCTGGCCGATGTGCGGCAGGGGCTGGCCGGCGGGGTGCCGCCACCGCTGCGCGACGGGCACTACCCGGGTGCGGCCAAGCTGGGCAACGCGCAGTCCTACGTCTACCCGCACGATCGGCCGGGAGCTGTTGTCTCGCAACAATATGCGCCGGACGAGCTGGTCGGCCGGGACTACTACCGGCCCACCTGGTACGGCGCCGAGCGGGCGCTGGCCGAGCGAGTCCCGCGATAGCGGCGGACGATTCGCGGCGAGGCCGCTGCGACGGTCGCCATCGCTGCGTCGATATCTCCAGCACAGGAAGGACGGTCATGAGCGCAGGCAAGGTGTACGCCATCCAGGTTCGCCGCACCGGAGGGCCCGAGGTCCTCGAGTACACCGAGATCGACGCCCCGGAAGCGGGTCCCGGTCAGGTGGCGATCGAGATCGAAGCCGCCGGGGTCAATTTCATCGACATCTACGAACGCTCCGGCGTGTACAAGTTGGACCTGCCGTTCGTGCCGGGGACGGAGGGCGCGGGCCGGGTCGTCGCGGTCGGGTCCGACGTCCAGGACGTCATTCCGGGCGATCGGGTCGCCTGGGTGTGGGTCCGCGGCTCGTACACCGGAATGACGGTCGGTGCCCCCGCCAGCCTGATTCCCGTGCCGGACGCGGTTTCCGACGAGCAGGCGGCCGCCGTCGTCCTGCAGGGAGTGACGGCGCATTACCTGGCCAACGATTCCTACCCGATCAAGCCAGGCGACACCGTCCTGGTGCATGCCGGCGCCGGGGGAGTGGGTCTGCTGCTGACCCAGATCGCCAAGATCAAGGGCGCGCGGGTGATCACCACTGTGGGCAGCCAGGACAAGGCGGCCCTGTCCCGGGAGGCCGGCGCGGACGAGGTGCTGATCGGCTACGACGGATTCGCCGCTGCGGTCAAGGATCTCACCGGTGGGGCCGGGGTGGCCGCGGTGTACGACGGGGTCGGCAAGACGACCTTCGACGGATCGCTGGAATCGCTCGCGGTGCGCGGCACGATGGTCCTCTTCGGTGGGTCCAGCGGTCAGGTGCCGCCGTTCGATATCCAGCGGCTGAATCGGGGCGGCTCGCTCAGCCTGACCCGGCCGACGATCGTCCATTTCACCCGGACCCGGGAGGAATTGCTGGGCCGGGCCGCCGACATCTTCGGCTGGATGGCGGACGGCCGGCTCACGGTGCGGATCGGCGGCACCTACCCGCTCGCGCAGGCAGCGAAGGCGCACGAGGATCTGGCCGCCAGGCGGACGACCGGCAAGTTGGTGCTCCTGCCCTGAATCGCGATTTGACGCGCGACTCGCCCGACGCTCATCGATGGCCGCCGCTGTGTCTTCAGAACCTGGCCACTCTCGCGTCGGCGTACCGCGGTGCCATGGATTCCATCTGCTCCATCACCAGCTTGATCGCTGGGCTGCTTGTCCGGCCGATACCCATGCTTGACCAACAACGCTTGATCGAGGATCTCAATCTGGCGCGGACGTCCTCCCTGACAATCCAGTCGGTCCGGACAACCGCTGCATGACGGCCACCAGATCCCGGGCGATCTGTGCCAGCACCCCCTCGCCCTGCTCGGACACCGCCGACTCGTGCTGGGCGACCGCGTCGTAGAAGGCGAACTGGTCGTCGTCCAACGGAGGCGTGAAGTGGGCACCACGCTGGCTCTCGGCCGAGATCTCCTTCGCCATGGCGACCAGTTCGGCGATCACCTGGGCCGACGTGAGCTGCTGGTTCGTGTATTTCATCATCAGCTCGGTGACCTGCTCGGAGAATGCGCGCTGCCGCACGACGTGGTTGCGGGTGACCTTCGCGGACTCCTCGGCGAGCAGCTCCGCAGCGCCTCGATGGCCAGTTGTCACTTTCCGGATCGGTGCCGAAAGATGAGGGTGTGAATAGCCAAGCCACGGCGGGAGAGGATGATCTCGACTGCTGGCTGTCCGTGGACGTCGAAAGCTGGTCGGCGGACGAGGACGAGGAGCCGCTGGGGTCCAAGGAGAAATTTTGGGTCAGGGATGCGTCCCGCGCGCCGTGGTTGTTCAAGTTCGCCCGCACATCGGAAGACGGATTCGTGAGCGGTGAAGACTGGGCAGAAATCGCTGCTTCATCAATTGCCGCTCTTCTCGGCTACCAACGGCCCCAGTTCGCCTTGCCCATTGCGACGGTCGACGCGGAACGCTCTCACGCTCCATCGTCCCGGATGGTTGGACGCTGGTGCTGGGCAACGAACTCTTGTCCCGGAACAACTCTCAGTACATGGGTGGGCAATCGACCGAGAATCCTGGGTACTCGGTCGCAGCCGTTCATGCCGAGCTGCGCGGCATGCCGTCGCCCCTTGGGCTGGGTGGGCCCCGAGGACTTGGACGGCTTCGATGTCTGGGCGGGCTACTTGTTCCTCGATGCATGGGTTGCCGGGTCCGACCGACACGACGAGAACTGGGGCGCGGTGACGGATGGATCCGTCGTTCACCTCGCACCTTCGTTCGACCACGGAAATGCGTTGGGCTTCCAGGTCCGACCGACAACACGCGAGCAGATGGTTCAAGACCTCGAGCGTCTGCACAGCTGGGCGCGCCGCGGCCAGTGCCGATATTTTGCTCACCGTCCGAGCCTGCTGGGGTTGGCTCACCAAGCACTGCAGCTTGCCTCGCCCTCGGCCCGCCAGTTCTGGATGGCTCGTCTGGACGCGGTAGCTGCCAGCGCCATCGAGTCGGTGCTGATCAGGGCACCGGACGCTCTACTGTCGGTGTCGAGTCGTAAGTTCTGTGAGGAACTACTCTCGTACAACCGAAGGAGGTTGCTCGATGACCAATGACGTCCTTGCCGCGGGCGCTCCGACCGCCGTTGAGACCGCCCGGCGACTGCTGTTGATCTGGCAAGAACCCGAGTCTCGACGGCTCATCCGGGTTGGCAAACTAGATCAGCTGATCGACGGAAAGTTCGCATTTCGGTACCTACCAGAGGCTCGAGACCCAGGTTTCTCGCCGCTAGTTCAGTTTCCGGATATCGACCGACTATACCTTTCATCGAGGCTTCCTTCCTTTTTCGCAAACCGGGTGATGTCCCGATCGCGCGGACGATACGGCGAGTTCAGACACTGGATCGGGCTGGAGGAGGATGGCGCCGATACGCCCTTCGAAGTGCTCATTCGCACGGGCGGACCCCGTGCCACTGACACCTTTCATGTGGTCGATGACCTCACCCGCAGCGACGACGGTCGGGTCATCAGTCGCTTACTTGCCTCCGGCGTGCGACACGTCCCGGGCGCCCACAGCAGGCTCACCTCCCTGAATGAAGGTCAGGAATTGTGCTTACGGGACGAGCCGGACAACTGCGTGGACGCGCGAGCCATCCTCATCGACGTGAGAGACGGAGAGCCCGTCGGATATGTGCCCGATTGGCTCGTCGAAGACGTGCATTCGCTTCGGGCGGTAGCGACCGATTTTCGAGTGGTAGTCGAGCGGGCAAATCCAGATGCACCGTCCCACCTGCAACTCCTGTGCAGGATCGAGGCGACAGTCCCCGTCAGCACGAGTTGACGTCAATCGGTGCTGCGCAACTGCTCCGGAGCCGGCCCGCCGATGCACTTGCAGTGCAAGACGTCCTTCAGCTTCAGGCCGGGCCGACTTCCATCAGGCACGGCAAGAATTCGTCCAGGTGCTACTGAACCTGGCGTCACCGCTCTGCGGTGGCCGTCAGAAATTGGCCACTGATGGCTGGGTTAGGTCCCGCTGCCGGCAATCGCACTTGAAGCGGAACTCAGGTCGATAGGCTGATCAACAAGGTGGCATCATCGACGACCACAGGATGGAAGATTACCTGTGCGATACGAGCGAATCACAATTGACCCGGACGTCATGAGTGGGGTGCCATGCATCCGAGGATTACGAATTCCGGCCGCAAGTGTGGTCGCGATGGTTGCCGACGGAATGTCGTCAGACGAGATCGTCGCCGAAATGCCTGAGCTCGTTTGTGAGGACGTCGCCGAAGCTTTGCGCTACGCCGCCCACCGTCTCTTGGAGCCGGGCCTTTCACTGTGCAGACCAGCGTGAAGTTCTTGGTCGAGGAACCTATCGCGCGGACAGGTGCACCTTGCAGGTGCGCGTGTACGAGCTCAGCTGTTCTGCGCCGCATGGTGATCGACCGGATAGCGGCTCGGGGACGTAAGCGCGCGTCACCGGCGCCGTCGTTCGGGCTGGCGCCGAAGTGGTCTGCGCCTCACCCGGCTGTTCCGCACAGCGCGCCAGGCGACTGCCCTGCATGACGACAGGTCACGCCAGGACAGTTCGTCCGCGGTGGGTCAGCCGAAGTAGGGCGCGACCATCCACACGGTGGTGTCCACCGGCAGGGTCCCGTCGCGCGGGGTGTCGCCGCTGGCCATCAGCACCTCACCGGCCGGCAGCGCGGCGGGTACCTGGCCCATGTTGGTGATCACGCTCACCTCGCCGTTGACGAAACCGACGACGTCCCCGCCGAGGCCGCTGATCCACTCCAGCGATGCGGCCCCGAGCTTGAACGCCCTCCGCAGCGCCAGCGCCGATTGGTACATCTCCAGCGTCGAGCCGTCGGTGTTGGACTGCCGGTCCCGGGACAGTTCGATGTACGAGGACGGCTGCGGCAGCCAGGTGGCACCGGTCGGGCCGAAGCCAAGCCCGGGCTTGTCGGCCTCCCAGGGCAGCGGCACCCGGCAGCCGTCGCGGCCCGCCTCGGTGTACCCCGACCGCCACCAGGTGGGGTCCTGGCGGAGGTCGTCATCGAGTGCGGTGTGGTCGGGCAGGCCGAGTTCCTCACCCTGGTACAGGTAGGCCGAACCCGGCAGGCCGAGCATCAGCAGCGTCCCGGCGCGGGCGCGCCGCAGGCCCAGGACGTGGTCGGGCTGGTCGTCGAGCGCCCGGATGCCGTTCGGCCGAGGCCGGGCCTGCGCCAGGCCGAACCGCGAAACATGGCGCACCACATCATGGTTGGACAGCACCCAGGTGGTTGGCGCGCCGACGATCTCATTCGCCGCTGTCGAGGTGGAGATGGTCTTGCGCAGCTCCGCGGCGTTCCAGTCGGCCTCCAGGTAGTCGAAGTTGAACGCCTGGTGCATCTCGTCACGCCGAACGTATCGGGCGAGCCGGGACGGCGGCTGCACCCACGCCTCGGCGACCAGGATGCGGTCGGGGGAGTAGGTGTCCAGCAGTGCGCGCCAGGACTGGTACACCTCGTGCACCCGGTCCTGGTCCCACATCGGGCCGGTGTGGAAGAAGGTCTCCGGGTCGGCGTCGGGGCCGGCCAGAGCCCTGGTGTTCAGGTCGGGTAGACCGGGAGCCTTGATCAGCGAGTGCGCCACGTCGACCCGGAAGCCGTCGGCGCCGCGGTCGAGCCAGAACGCCAGCACCGACAGGAACTCGTCGCGGACCTCGGGGTTCTCCCAGTTCCAGTCTGGCTGCCTGGTGTCGAACAGGTGCAGGTACCACTGGCCGGGGGTGCCGTCCGGGTTGGTGGTGCGGGTCCAGGCCGGCCCGCAGAAGCAGGAGACCCAGTTGTTCGGGGGCAGCTCACCGTTCTCGCCCAGGCCGTCGCGGAAGACGTAGCGCTCACGCTCGGGGGATCCCGGTGCGGCGGCCAGCGCCTGCTGGAACCACACGTGCTCGTCGGAGGAGTGGTTGGGGACCAGGTCGATGATCACCTTCATGCCCAGCGAGTGCGCCTTGTCCAGCAGGGCGTCGAAATCGCTCAGGGTGCCGAAGATCGGGTCTACGTCCCGGTAGTCGGCGACGTCGTAGCCGGCGTCGGCCTGCGGGGACTTGTAGAACGGCGACAACCAGACCGCGTCCACGCCGAGCTCGGCCAGCGAGCCCAGCCGGGAGGTGATGCCGGGCAGGTCGCCAACACCGTCCCCGTCTGAGTCGGCGAACGACCGGGGGTAGACCTGGTAGACCACGGCGGTGCGGCGCCAGTCGTCGGCTGTGCTGCTCGCAGCGGGGCTGGCCGCGTGCGGCACAGCGAGATCGGCAGTGCTGCCGACGGGATCGATGCCGAAGTCGGTGACGAGGTCGGCAGCGGAGTCGCGGGTGAGGGTCTCTCCGATGGGCATCCAAGACGCCTTTCTGTCTTTTGTCGGTCGTGGTCAGATGGAGATCGTTCCGGCTCGTGCAGGTTCTTGCAGGTGCTGGTGCTGGTTCGTGGTCGACAGAGTGAGTGTTCGCGCGAGGTTGTGGCGGTCGGGGCGTTGTCCGGCCGGTCCTCTGGCGGTGCCTTTGCTGGGCTGACCTCCGCCGAGCTGCCGATTCGGCGGCTTTGCCGTGCGCCCCGTGATGCAGGTGGACTCCGGCTGGTCGACGGGCGCTCGATGGTGCGCGTTCTGGGGGACTGCGAGAGGGCAACGCTGAGGAACTCGTGCCCGAATGGACGGGGTTTGACGTTCGCCACCGCACCCGGTTGGCCCTGTCGGGTCACGTGGCGCAGACCACCCGAATCGATTCGATCCGGATCACTCAACCGTACGGGGCGTGGCCCGATTCGTGAACCCCGTTTCGGGGTGGGTGATTGGTGTGATCTGTGACGCGGAACGGGCTGGCCGGTGGCGGTGGCGGTGGCGGTGGCGGTGGCGGTGGCGGCCGGCGCTCGGCCCCGGATGCGTGCGGTGGGTGGGGGCGGTGGGTGCGTGCGGGCGGTGGGTGCGTGCCGGCGGTGGGTACGCGCGGGCGGTGGATGCGTGCGGGCGGTGGATGCGTGCGGGCGGTGCATGCGTGCGGGCGGTGCATGCGGGCCGGTGTAGACGTGCGACCGGTGGATGCGTCCGGGCCGAGCCGTCCGCGGGTTCGGTCCGGCTCGGCGCAAGCGGGCGGGGCTGCGCTGATCAAACCCACCTTGTTACGAGGATGCGCTGACTAAGATCACGGCATTTCGCCCATAAGCCCTGGTCAGAGGTGCGGATGATCAGCGCATGCGGCGGGTTGGGTGGCGTTGATCAGCGCATCCGTGGGGGGAGTGCAGATGATCAGCGCCTCGGTCGAGCGCGGTGGTCTTGATCAGCGCATCGGTTGGATCAGCGTGAACGCGCGCGGCCACACGGTCCGGGCGACGGTTGCGGGTCACTCGGCGCGACCAACGCCGAGCCACCGCGGTGGAGGCTGCCTCCGGCCGCCCACTCTCCGGCGACCGTGACGAAGTGCGGCTGGAGCTTTTCGTCGGAGGCCTGGCCCGGCTCGGCGGAAGCGCGGGGGGCTGCGCTGATCAAACACACCTCGTCACGAGGATGCGCTGATGAAGATCACGGCATTTCGCCCATAAGCCCCGGCTTGATGTTCAGTTGATCAGCGCATCGGTCCGGTGGGGTGGTGTTGATCAGCGCATCGGTCCGGTGTGTCCGTGGCCATGGAAAAGTCCCCACTGATGGCCAGGTAGAGGTCCCCGGTGGTGGCCAGGTAGAAGTCCCCGCCCCTCGTTCGTCGTGTCGTCCAGGAGCTTGAGCCCTGGGCGGTGACCGTGATGGTTCCAGTCAGTC
>JBBQJM010000082.1:0-10843 GCA_038325895.1 Mycobacteriales bacterium | reverse complement strand
GACCGCCGCCTACGGCCACTTCGGCCGCACCGACGTCGACCTGCCCTGGGAGAACACCGACCGCGCCTCCGACCTGAAGTCCGTCTTGGGCATCTGACCCGGCCCCCTTTTGGGCGCGGATCAACATCGTCGGCGCGGCTGAAGACGGCGGTTGTGGGACTGGTGGGGCGCAAGCGCACCAGTTCATCCGCGCGAATGTGGGCCCGGTGGGCGCAGGGGTCGGCGGCCAGGTTGCGTGCCACGGATGGCCTGCTGCGGGGAGACGTGCAGCTGTGGTGTCTTTCATGTGACGGGCGACGGACGGTGCCGTACGCCGGGTTCGGCCGGGCGAGGACTGACGGTGCCGTCTGATATCCATCAAGCCATGACGACCGCACCCCCTGCGACCCGCGGCACCCGCCGTTCCGCGGCGGGTGCCCGGCAACCGGCGGTCGAACGGCCGGTGGCCAGGGTGGCAGTCGAGGTCTCGCTGGCGCACCTGGATCGGCCGTTCGACTACCTCGTCGACGAGCGGGACAGTGCCGCCGCTCGGCCGGGAGTGCGGGTGCGGGTCCGGTTCGCCGGGCGGTTGGTCGGCGGCTACCTGCTGGCCAGGCTCACCGAGTCCGAGCACCAGGGACGGCTCGGGTACCTCGA
Source organism: Mycobacteriales bacterium (assembly GCA_038325895.1). Taxonomy (GTDB): domain Bacteria; phylum Actinomycetota; class Actinomycetes; order Mycobacteriales; family Nakamurellaceae; genus Nakamurella. Next base: position 10,207 of record JBBQJM010000082.1, on the reverse strand, counting down.
GCGGGTCGTGTCGCCCGAGCCGGTGCTGACGGCCGAGGTCGCCGACCTGGCCAGGGCAGTGGCGGACCGGTACGCCGGCACCCTGGCGGACGTGCTGCGATTGGCAGTCCCGCCGCGGCACGCCAAGGCCGAAGCCTCGCTCGCAGAACCGCCCGCGCCGCCGGGACAGTCAGGGTCGGCGGTTCCCTCGGTGCAGTCGGCGCTCCCTTCGGTACCGCCAACACCCTCCGACGCCCGTACCTCGACGACGTCATCGGACCCGGGCGCACTGTCAGCGCCCGAGGGCTGGGCCCGTTACCCCGCCGGCCCGGCCTTCCTGGCCGCGGTCCGCGACCGCCGACCAGCCCGCGCCGTGTGGCAGGCACTTCCCGGCGAGGACTGGCCGGCCAGGCTGGCGGACGCGGCGGCCGTTGCGGCCAGGTCCGGACGCGGCGCGCTGATCATCGTTCCGGACGCCCGCGACCTGCACCGTCTGGATACAGCCCTGGCCGCCGCGCTGGACGGCCACCCGCACCTGACGCTGGCCGCCGACTTGGGACCGGCGGAGCGTTACCGACGGTTCCTGGCGATCCGCCGCGGTGACGTCCGGATCGTCGCCGGCACCAGGGCCGCGGTGTTCGCGCCGGTGGCCGACCTCGGCATGGTGGCCGTCTTCGACGACGGTGACGACCTGCTGGCCGAACCCCGCGCGCCGTACCCGCACGCCCGCGAGGTGCTGATGATGCGGTCGGCCGCCGGTTCGTGTGCGCTGCTGGTGGGCGGCTTCGCCCGGACGGCCGAGGCGCAGTTGATGCTCGACAGCGGCTGGGCGCATCCGGTCACGCCGGATCGGCCGGGGCTCCGGGCGGCGATGCCGCGGATCGAGGCCGCCGGGGACGACTACGCCACCGGCGCCACGTCAGCCGCCGCGCACGCCCGGCTCTCGCCCGCGGCGTTCGCCGCGGCGAGGGCCGCGTTGGACGCCGGTGCACCGGTGCTCGTTCAGGTGCCGCGCAGTGGGTACCTGCCCACGGTGGCCTGTGCGCGGTGCCGCCGGCAGGCGCTGTGCCGGCGCTGCCACGGGCCGCTGGCCCAGACGGCGGGCGCCGGACCGCCCAGCTGCCGCTGGTGCGGCGTTCCGGAAGCCCACTTCCGTTGTGCCGCTTGTGGTTTCTCCAGCATCAGGGCGATGGCCATTGGTTCGGCGCGGACCGCGGAAGAGTTCGGCAGGGCATTCCCTGGGGTGACCGTGCTCTCCTCGGGAGGCCCGAAGGTGCGGGCAACGATTCCGCCCAAGCCAGCAGTCGTCGTCGCGACGCCCGGAGCCGAACCGGTCGTTGCCGGCGGCTACGGCGCGGCCCTGCTGCTGGACGGCAGTGCGATGCTCGCCCGGCCCGATCTTCGCGCGGCCGAGGAGACGCTGCGCCGCTGGATGGCGGCGGCAGCGCTGGTGCGTCCGTCTGGCGACGGCGGGCGGGTGATCATCGGCGCCGACGGGTCGCTACCGACCGTGCAGGCGATGGTGCGCTGGGATCCGGGCGGCCACGCCACCCGCGAACTGTCCGCCCGCCGGGAACTGCAATTTCCGCCATGGGTGGCAATGGCTGCGATCGAGGGTGACGCGGCCGGCGTGCTGGCCGCGCTCGACGTCCTCGCGGTACCGCCGGACGGGGAACTGCTGGGCCCGGTCGAGCTGGAGGAATCGGGTCAGCCGGAGCACCACGAGCAGGCCGAGCATTCCAGGGCCACCACCGACCGGGCGCCGCGGCTGCGGGCGCTGGTGCGCACCCCGCTGGCCCACCGCAAGGCGCTGTGTGCGGCCCTGCAGGCCGTCGCCGCGTCGCGCTCGGCGCGCAAGGAGCCCGGCGCGGTGCGCATCCGGGTGGACCCGTCGGACCTGTTCTGACGGGGAGGACCGATGGGACCGGTGGGAGCGCGGCGTGGAGCTGTGCCAGACCACGTGGATCCGCCGATCCGCCGATCCGCCGATCCGCCGATGCCGGGGATCGGGCCCGCGGACTGATCCAGGGACCAACGGACCTGGCACCACTGCACCCGCGGAACCCGTCGGCGCACCGACCGCGCGGGCGTCAGCCCAGTCTGGCCAGCAACCCGGCCTTCGCGGCCGGCCATTCCGCAGCCAGGATGGAGAACACCACGGTGTCCCGGAACGTGCCGTCGGCCCGCACCTGATGCCGCCGCAGCACCCCCTCCCGCAACGCCCCCAACCGTGCGATCGCCGCCTGCGATCGGGTGTTCAGCAGGTCCGTCTGGATCTTCACCCGGCCGAACCCGCACACCTGGAAGCAGTGCGTCAACAGCAGCAGCTTGCACTCCGGGTTCACCGCGGTGGCCCACACCGAAGGGGTGTAGCCCGTCCAGCCGAGGTGGATGCGTTCGTCCGGCAGCGACGGATCACCGAGGCTGGACGTGCCCACCACGGTTCCCGCGCTGCCCAGCGCTGAGCCGCCGACCAACCGGACCGTGTACGCCACGCGTCCCCGCGAGGTGTCGGTGACGGTGTTCAGCACGACAGCGCGCATGGTGGCAAGATCGGTCGGCCGACCCGAGGGTCCACCGCCGTACCCGAACGCGTACACCCGGGCGTCATCCAGTGCGGCGAACAATTCGTCGGCGTCGCCGGCCACCATCTTGTCCAGCCGGACCACGGACCCGATCAACGGGCGGCCATCGGGTGCCAGTGCCGTCATGGCTCTCCTTCCCGGTACAAGCTGACGAGACCCGTGTGGCCGGCCCCGGCAGCGCTCACGCACACTGTGTCGGGCAGCCGCACGGTGTCGGGCAATCGCGAGGCGTCAGCACCGCAAAACCGGACAAGTACAGAGCACTGCCGCGAGCCGCGCAACCACCACCCCGCCTGCACAGCAGAAGTATTGATCTTGGAAAGGCCGATCCGCTGCGTATCGTCTTCGCCGGCACTCCCGAGGCGGCCGTGCCATCGCTGCGCGCCGTGCTCGCCTCCCGGCATCAGATCGCTGCCGTCATCACCAGACCCGACGCCAAGCGGGGCCGCGGTCGGACGCTGTCCCGGTCGCCGGTCGGCGAGGTGGCTGACAACGCCGCCATCCCGGTCCTCACCCCGGAATCGGCACGGGCCGCGGAATTCACCGAGCGGCTCGCCGCGCTCCGGCCGGACGTCGCGGTGGCGGTGGCCTACGGCGCCCTGCTGCCCGGCCCCGTGCTGGCCGTGCCGACGCACGGCTGGGTCAACCTGCATTTCTCCCTGCTCCCGGCCTGGCGTGGTGCCGCTCCGGTGCAGGCCGCCATCCGGGCCGGCGACCAGGTCACCGGGGCCAGCACCTTTCGGCTCGAGGAGGGGATGGACACCGGCCCGGTCTACGGGGTGATCACCGAGACGATCCGCCCGCGGGACACCGCCGGCGAGCTGCTCGACAGGCTTTCCGAATCCGGTGCCACCCTGCTCCTCGCCACCCTGGACGGCATCGAGGACGGCACGATCGCAGCGAAAACCCAACCCGCGGAGGGTGTTTCCTATGCGGGCAAGGTGACCGTGGCAGACGCCGAGATCGACTGGTCGGTGCCGGCGTTCGCCGTGGACCGCACGATCCTGTCGTTGACGCCGGCACCGGGAGCCTGGACCGGATCGCCGTGGGGACGGCTGGTCATCGGTCCGGTGGAACCCACGGGCGAGCTAGGTCTGGCCGCCGGCGAACTGTCGGTCGCCCGGAAGGAGATCCTGGTCGGCACCGGAACGACGGCGGTCCGCCTCGGCACCCTGACGCCACCGGGACGCCGGCCGATGCCGGCGGCGGACTGGGCCCGCGGCGTCCGACCGGAGTCCGGGCAGGTGCTCCGATGACGACGAACGAGCCACCCATCGACCCCACGAACGAGCCGCCCATCGGCCCGCCGGCCAGTCGGCCGAACGGTCCGCACGCCGACGGCGACAACCCGGGAAGGCCCGACAGCCGGGGACGGCCCGACAACCCGGGACGGCACGACAACCCGGGACGGCACCGGCCGACGGGCGGCCAATCGGACCGGACCAAACGTCGCGGCCCCAACGGCCCGCCGCGACGGCCGTCCACCCGCAAACCGCCGATCCCGGACGAGGCCAGGCGGGTCGCCCTGGACGTGCTGACCGCGGTCCGATCGCAAGGCGCTTACGCCAACCTCACACTGCCGGGACTGCTCACCCAGCGGCGTATCACGGGCAGGGACGCCGCGCTGGCCACCGAACTCACCTATGGCACCTGCCGGGCCCTCGGTCAGCTCGACGCGGTGATCGGGGCGTGCGGAGACCGGGAGTTCGCCGACCTGGACGGCGTCGTCATCGACGCCCTCCGGCTGGGTGCCTACCAATTGCTGCACACCAGGATCCCCCCGCACGCGGCGGTCTCGGCCACCGTCGACCTGGTCAGAGCAGGCGACCGTCCGGGCGGAGCCGGGTATGTCAACGCGGTGCTGCGCCGGATCAGCGAGGCGGACCTGCAGACCTGGATCGACCGGCTAGCGCCCGAGGAGCGCACCGACCCGCAGGGGCATCTGGCGTTCGCCCGAGCCCACCCACGGTGGATGGTCACCGCGGTCGGCGACGCCCTCGGGGGCGGCCCGACGAACCCCGAACTCGAAGCGGCGTTGGAGGCGGACGACAAGCCGCCGGCCGTTCACCTGGTCGCCAGGCCGGGGCGCATCGACCGCGCGGACCTGGTCGAACTGTCCGGTGGCCGGCCCGCCGCCTACTCGCCTTACGGGGTCTACCTGGACGGCGGCGATCCCGGAGCGCTGCGGCCCGTGCGGGAGGGCAGCGCCGGAGTCCAGGACGAGGGGTCGCAGCTGGTCGCCGTCGCGCTGACGCTCCCGACCGTCGATGGCCAGGACACCCACTGGCTCGACCTGGCGGCAGGGCCGGGCGGGAAGGCCGCGCTGCTCGGCGCGCTCGCGGCGCAGCGAGGCGCGCAGCTGGACGCCGTGGAGATCACCCCGCACCGCGCCGACCTGGTCCGCGGCACGGTCCGCGGGCTGCCGGTCAGGGTGCACACCGCTGACGGCCGGCACCCAGACCTGCCCGAAGCCGGATTCGACCGGGTGCTGCTCGACGCGCCGTGCACCGGGCTCGGCGCGCTGCGGCGCAGGCCCGAGGCGCGCTGGCGCCGACAACCCACCGATGTCCCGCCGCTCACCACACTGCAGCGTGAGCTGCTGCAATCGGCGGCGCGGATGGTCCGCCCGGGCGGCGTCATCGCCTACGTCACCTGCTCGCCGCACCTGGCCGAAACCGCCGGGGTGATCGGCCGCCGCCCACCAGGTCTCGAGCTGCTGGACGCCCGGGAGTACCTGCCGGGTGTGCCCGATCTCGGGCCCGGTCCGACCGTGCAGCTGTGGCCGCATCGGCAGGGCACCGACGGGATGTTCCTGGCGCTGCTGCGGCGCACCTGATCCCGTTGCACCGTGGCCCCGGGCCCGGCGGAGACCCGACCAGATTCGGGACCTACGACCCGGCTCGACGGTGCCCTCCGCTGGATAGGGTCGAGGAGTGGCTCCCCTGATCGCTCCCAGCATCCTGTCCGCGGATTTCGCGCACCTGGCCGACGAGGCCACCGCCGTCGCCGGTGCCGACTGGCTGCACGTGGACGTCATGGACAACCACTTCGTGCCCAACCTGACCCTCGGCCTGCCGGTGGTGAAGTCGCTGCTCAAGGCCACCGACATCCCCATCGACTGCCACCTGATGATCACCGATCCCGACCGGTGGGCCGTCGGCTACGCCGAGGCCGGCGCCTACAACGTCACAGTGCACGCCGAGGCCGTCGCCGACCCGATCGCGATGGCCGCGAACCTGCGCGCCGCCGGCGCGAAGGCGGGACTGTCGCTGAAACCCGGCACCCCGCTGGACCCCTGGATCGATGCCCTCGAGCACTACGACACGCTGCTGGTGATGACCGTCGAGCCGGGATTCGGCGGGCAGGCCTTCATGGCCGACATGATGGGCAAGGTGCGGCGAGCCAGGACGCTGGTCGACACCGGCCACCTGACGGTGATCGTCCAGGTCGACGGCGGGATCAGCGCGGACACCATCGACCAGGCCGCGGAGGCCGGCGCCGACTGTTTCGTGGCGGGTTCCGCGGTCTACTCGGCCAAGGATCCCGCGGCCGCGGTCGCGGCATTGCGCGCCGCTGCGGCCCGGCACCGCCTACCCGCGGGGTAGGCACCGCGCCGCGCGCCGGGTAGGCACCGCGCCGCGCGCCGGGTAGGCACCGCGCCGCCCGCCGGGTAGGCACCGCGCCGCCCGCCGGGTAGGGACCGCGCCGCCCGCCGGGTAGGGACCGCGCCGCCCCGCATGGTAGGCGCCACCCGAGCGATACGGTTCTCGCCCGAGCGACATCGGCCTGGGGCCAGCAACCCGATCCGACTGCGCCCCCGGACGGAATATCGGACGTCCCCACTGGGTAGATAGGGGAGGATGAAGTGTTCGCCGGCGCCAGGAAATCGTGCGGTCGGTGCGGAGAGGATGATCATGTTCACCGGGATCGTGGAGGAACGCGGCCGGGTCGTCGACCTGCAGGTCTCCGGCGACGATGAGTACGCGGGGACCGCCGGTGCCGCCAGATTGACGGTGCGCGGGCCGACCGTCAGCTCCGACGCCGGTCACGGCGATTCGATCGCGGTGTCCGGGGTGTGCCTGACGGTGGTCGACAGGTCGGCGGACACCTTCACCGTCGACGTGATGGCCGAGACGTTGCGCCGCTCCACCATCGGCCGGCTTCGGGTCGGTGACGAGGTCAACCTGGAACGTTCGGTGACGCCATCGACCCGTCTGGGCGGCCACATCGTTCAAGGTCATGTGGACGGCACGGGCACGTTGACGGTGCGCACCCCGCACCCCGGCTACGACGAGATCCGTATCGCGGTGGGCCTCGAGCTTGCTCGGTACCTCGCGCCGAAGGGCGCGATCGCGGTCGACGGGGTCTCGCTGACGGTGATCGACGTGGTCGACACCCCGGACGGCGCGGAGTTCGGCATCGGGATCATTCCCGAGACCCGTACCGCGACCACCATCGGGACCGCGCCGCTGGGCGCGTCCGTGAACCTCGAGGTCGATGTGATCGCGAAGTACGTCGAACGGCTGATGGCCGTGCGAGAACGGGAGCAGGCATGACGACTGTGGATGTGGGCGCCGGAGCACCGGAGATCAAGCCGTCCCACCCCGCCGCACATGGCGGACCGGCGGTCACGCTGAACGGATCGGGGGGCGATCATCCGGTCGTCACCGAACGGATCTTCGGACGTGCCGGAATCCCCGTCGATCTGGACGAGCTGGCGCCAGCGCCGCACCGAGAATTGACGGCGGCGGGTTTCGACGCCATCGAGTTCGCCATCGCCGAGATCGCTGCTGGCCGGGCCGTCGTGGTGGTCGACGACGAGGACCGGGAGAACGAGGGCGACCTGATCTTCGCGGCCGAGCTGGCCACCCCCGAGCTGGTCGGGTTCACCGTCCGGTACTCCTCCGGAGTGATCTGCGTGCCGATGATCGGCGCCGACTGCGAGCGGCTCGAACTACCGCCCATGTATTACGTCAACCAGGACCGCAAGGGCACCGCCTACACGGTCTCCGTTGACGCGAAAGACAATGTCACAACAGGCATCTCGGCCGTCGAACGGGCAAGGACCATCCGGCTGTTGGCCGATCCGGACACCACCTCGGACGACCTGACCAGGCCCGGGCACGTGTTCCCGCTGCGCGCCCGTGAGGGTGGGGTGCTGACCCGGCCGGGGCATACCGAGGCCGGCGTCGATCTGGCCCGGCTGGCCGGGCTGCGGCCGGTGGCGGTGGTCTGCGAGGTGGTCAACGACGACGGGTCGATGGCCCGGCTGCCGGAGTTGCGGGTGTTCGCCCGTCAGCACGACCTGGCGATGATCTCCATCGCCGATCTGATCGCCTACCGGCGTACCCAGGAGGTCCAGATCCAGCGCATCGCCAACGCCAGGCTGCCGCTTCCGCAGGGCGAATTCCGGGCGATCGGATACATGAGCACGGTGACCGGCAGGGAGCTCATCGCGCTGGTCTGCGGCGAGATCGGCGACGGCGAGGACGTGCTGGTCCGGGTGCACTCCGAATGTCTCACCGGCGACGTGTTCGGGTCGTTGCGCTGCGACTGCGGGCCGCAGTTGCATGCCGCCCTGCGTGCGGTGGCGAATGAGGGCAGGGGCGTCGTGCTCTACATCCGCGGCCACGAGGGCCGGGGCATCGGGCTGCTCGACAAGCTGCGGGCCTACGAGCTGCAGGACGGCGGCGCCGACACGGTAGATGCCAATCTCGCGCTCGGCCTGCCCTCGGATGCCCGCGAGTACGGCACCGGCGCGCAGGTCCTGGCCGACCTGGGCATCCGCTCGATGCGGCTGCTCACCAACAACCCGGCCAAGCGGGCCGGCCTGGAGGGTTACGGACTGCAGATCATCGGCCGGGTGGCGCTGCCGGTCTCGCAGAACCCGGAGAACCTGAGGTACCTGACGACGAAGCGGGATCGGATGGGTCATGAGCTGGATGGGCTGGGCCATGCCTGACGAGATTCACCCGGCGGCGCTGCACGCCGTCCTGCCCGCACCCGGTCGCCCGGTCCCGCACGGCCGCGGGCGATGAGCGGCGAGGGCCGCCCGACGCTGGACATCCCGCGGGCCGAGGGGCTGCGGGTCGGGATCGTCGCCACCAGTTGGCACGGCGAGATCACCGACACCCTGCTCGAGCGGGCGCTCTGGCTGGCAGAACAGGCCGGCGTGATGGCGCCGACGGTGGCTCGCGTGCCCGGCGCTATCGAGATCCCGGTGGTGGCCCAGGAACTGGCCACCTCGCATGATGCCGTTGTCGCGCTGGGCGCGGTGATCCGCGGCGGCACACCGCATTTCGAGTACGTCTGTGACGCGGTGACGGCCGGGCTGACCAGGGTGGCGCTGGATGCCGGGGTGCCGATCGGCAACGGGGTACTCACCTGCGACACCGTCGAGCAGGCGATAGCGCGCAGCGGCGGGCCGGGCTCGGCCGAGGACAAGGGTGCGGAGGCGATGTCCGCGGCATTGGCCACGGCCGTGCTGTTGCGCGCTCTGCGGTCGCCCGGCGGCCGGATGGGATTCGGCCGATGACGGTTCCTGGCACCGGCCGGGCCCCGGAACCCGCGCCCGAACGGACGCCGGGAACGCCGGTGTTGCTGCAGGTCAGGCCCCGCAGGATCACCATCCTCGCGTCGATCGCGGCCACCCTCGTGATCGGCTCGATGGTGGTGATCGGGCTGTTGCTGCGGGACACCAACGAGGGAGTGACGTTCACCGTCAACGACCAGATCGGCCTGATCGGTATCGGTCTGGTGCTCGGCGCCGTGATCATGACGGCGGCCCGGCCGCGGCTGCGCGCCGACGAGAACGGGATGTCCGTCCGCAATGTGTTCGGCGAGACGTTCGTGCCCTGGCCACTGGTGGTGCGGGTGGCCTTTCCGTCGGGCGCGCACTGGGCGGAGCTGCAGATGCCTGACGACGAGGTGAAGGCGGTGATGGCGATCCAGGCCATGGACCGCGGCCGCGCGGTCACGGCGCTGGAACGGTTGCGCACCCTGCATCAGCGCTACGCCCCGCCACCGCCGGTGCCATCGGCGCCGTCGGCGCCGGTTGAGCGCACCGGCCCGACCGAGCAGGACCCGCAGCGGCCGCTCGGCCGGCTGGAGATCATCGACCGGCAGAAGGCGGCCGAGCGGGACCGTGACCTTGCAACGAAGCAGGCGGCCCAAAAGGCGGCCCGGCAGGCAAAGGGTGAGAAGGACCGGTGACAGCACAAGTGCCCCAGACCGACCTGCGGCATCTCCGGCGGTGCGTCGAGCTCGCCGCCCAGGCGATCGACGCCGGTGACGAGCCGTTCGGCTCCGTGCTGGTCTGCGCCGATGGCCAGGTCCTGTCCGAGGACCACAATCACGTGGTCTCCGGCGACGGGACCCGCCATCCGGAGTTCGAGCTCGCCCGTCGGAGCAGACCGCGACCTGGATGGCCGAACTGAACGTGCCGCCGGCCCCGGTGCGGCCGCTGCCGATCCAGCAGGTCGTTCCCGGGATCCAGGTCGACGGTTCGGTTCCCGACTGGCCGAGCAGGTCAGGGACCTGCACCGCCGGTTCCGTCAGCGCTGAGCAGAACCGAGCCCGGTGGGCCGGCGCTCACCAGCCTCGACCCGCCGGCGAGCGACCCGACGCACCGAACGTCCGCCCGT
>JBBQJM010000081.1:0-10863 GCA_038325895.1 Mycobacteriales bacterium | reverse complement strand
CTGGGCCGATCAGCGGCTCTACCGACTGACCGACGGCTCCACCGTTCCTGTCGCGGTCACGCCCGAGCCCCCGGTCCCGCACGGCTGGCGGTACGCCGACGGGACCGTCACGCCGGACGGCCGGCACGTCATCTGCGTGCGGGAAACACCTGACGGCGATGTGCGGAACGACATCGTGGCGATACCTGCTGCCGGGGGCGCCGCGACTGTTCTGGCCACCGGTCGGGATTTCGTCGCCGCGCCGCGAGTGAGCCCTGACGGCCGTCGACTCGCCTGGCTGACCTGGGATCACCCGAACATGCCGTGGGACACCACCGAACTGTGGATCGCGGACCTGAGTTCCGGCCCCACCGCCGACAGCGGCACCGCGACCGGCACCGCGACCGGCAGCGAGGGCGGCACCATGGTGCTGACCGGTGCTCACCGCATCGCCGGTGAGCCGGAGGAGTCTTTGGTGCAACCGGAATGGGCTGCCTCGGGCGAGCTGTTCGTGGTCAGCGATCGCTCCGACTGGTGGAACATCTATCGAGTGGCCGGTGTGGACGAACTACTCCCCGTCCACCCGGTCGAGGCGGAAGTCGGCGAACCTGCCTGGGTCTTCGGCCAGTCCAACTATGTCGTTGCCGACGACGGCACCATCTGGTTCACCTATGCCCGCAGCGGGCACGCGCGGCTGATCTCGGTCGCGCCGGACGGGTCGACCGTGGACCGCAGCACACCCTTCGTGCGGATGCACCACCTCGCCTGGGATTCCGGCCGCATCGTCGCCCTTGCGACCGAATCTGCCAGAGAAACAAGCATTGTCGAGATCGTGCCGGCGTCGCTGCACGCCGACGATGAGCTGACGGCCGGCCCGGCCGGGTTCACGGTGCTGCGGCCGCCGCGCGATCTCGGGCTTGACGGCCATAGCATCTCGCGGCCTCGGCACATCAATTTTCCCTCGTCCGGCGAGCGCACCGCACACGCGTGGTTCTACCCGCCGGCCAGCTCTTCGGCCGTCACGCCAGTTGACGAATTGCCACCGCTGCTGGTGCTTATCCACGGCGGACCCACCGCCGATGCGCGACCGGAATTCGCGCTCTCGACCCAGTTCTGGACCAGCCGCGGGTTCGCGGTCGTCGATGTCGACTACGGGGGCAGCACCGGCTACGGGCGTCAGTACCGGCGCCAACTGAACGGCGCCTGGGGCATCGTCGACGTGGACGACGCGTGTGCCGCCGCAACCTTCCTCGCCGACCAGGGCCTGGCGGATCGTGACCGGCTGGCCATTCGCGGAGGAAGTGCAGGCGGGTTCACCGTGCTCGCCTGCCTGGCGAACCGTGACGTATTCACCGCCGGCGCCAGCTATTACGGCGTCGTCGATCTCTCCGCGCTCGCCCGCGACACCCACAAGTTCGAGTCGCGCTACCTCGACCGGCTCGTCGGCCCCTGGCCCGAGGCTGCCGCCCTGTACACCGAACGCTCACCGTTGACGCACCTGGACGGCCTGGATCGCCCGTTGCTCGTCCTCCAGGGCCTACAGGACAAGGTCGTTCCCCCCGCGCAGGCTGAGCTGATCGTGAAGGCGTTGCGCGACAGGGGAATTCCGCACGCCTACCTCACCTTCGAGGACGAGCAGCATGGCTTCCGGATCGCGGCCAACATCGTCCGGTCGATCACTGCCGAACTGTCCTTCTACGCACAGGTCTACGGTTTCACCCCGGCGGATCCGGTCGAGGCGGTCGAGATCGCCTTTGCCGACCGGCTGGCGCCAGAACAGTGACGCCAGGAACATGACGCCAGGAACATGACGCCGACCCTTTCTCCCGCGAGTTGTCGCGAGAGAGGGGGGCGACGTCAGTCGCAGCTCAGGACGCGAGAGCCTTCGCCTTCAGTTTGTCGAACTCGGCCTGATTGATCGTGCCGCTGTCGAGCAGGCCCTTGGCCGACGCGATCTGGTCGGCGGCATTCGTGGCGGAGCTACCGGCCACCGACTTGATGTACTCGTTCTGGGCCTTCTGCACGTCCTGCATCTGCTCCAGCTGGCGCTCGTGCATGCCCTTCCCGCGGGCGATCAGGTAGACCAGGACGCCGAGCCACGGGATCAGGATCACGAACAGCACCCAGAACGTCTTGGCGCCGCCGCCCATGTCCTTGCTGCGGACGATGTCGCCGAAGATCCAGAACAGGCACATGATCCAGGCGAAGAACAGGAAGAACTCCAACAGCCCGAGGAGGAAATGTCCGTTGTCGTTGAACATCAAATGAGCCTTTCGGTAACCAGTACGGTGGCCCGATTTAGGCCCTTGCCCAGTCTCGCGCTTGTCGTGCCGCGCGGCATCCACCGATCGGGGTGAGAAAGACGAACCTTCATCCGATCGGAACCGCCGGAGTCCTCGGCAGCTGCGGGATGCCGCGATGACCCAACGGCCCGGAGGGGCTCCTCTCCCACCACAGGTCGGCGTTGCGGAATTTTGCGAATTTGACCTCCGCTCCGATGAGGCCGACATCCTGCGACATCGCCGACTGGTTGACCTGGTGCCTACTCGGCCGTCGCCGCGGTCAACCATTCGGCACGCTTCCGCCATCTTGGTCAGCACGGGCAGGGTCAGGTGTCCCCCAACCACAAGCCCTGTTCCTCCAGAGCGGCGCGGCGAGCGGCCTGGAAGGCCGCGACGGATTCAGCGGCGTCTCAGGCGGAGCAGTCCCGTCCGCGGACCGATGGAACGTGACCGCGTCGGCGGACTGCGCTCCAGCCCTGGGTACTGCGGCGATTGAACTGGGTACTGCGGCGATTGATGTAGTGGAGCCGCCGCTCCTTCATCGCGACAATGCCGCTGTGGTTCCTGGATGGCGGTCGATCAGGAGCCCTTCGGCCGGTCATCGATGATGCGCCGCAGCTTGCCGGCCGACCGTTCGATGCCACCCGGGTCGAGCACGTCGACGGCCACCGTCACACCGATGTGGCTCTTGACCAGTTTGCCCAGGGCCGCACCCCCGTCGTCACCGAGGCTCTCAGCTCGTCGACGGATGCCCGTTCGATGAGGCCCAGCGATTCCGGGGCCGGTGTGCGGTCTCCATGTGTCCTCCTATGCAGGCCGTCATTCGAGGTAGGCGACGAAACCGCTATGCCGGCCATTGCTTCGCGACCAGGGTGAGCACGTCGTAGGTCGCGACTGTTTCGTCCTTCTGGTTGACAACGATTGCGTCCCAAACGACTTCGCCGTAGTCGGCATCGCCGCGGGGAGAGATGCTCTTGGCGGTCAAGGTGACCGTCAACGCATCACCGGGGTACACCGGGGTGGTGAACCGCAGGTTCTCCAGGCCGTAATTGGCCAACACGGGGCCGTATTCAGGCGAGACGAACAGCCCAGCAGCCAGCGACACCACGAAATAACCATGCGCGACCCGCCCGTCGAAGAACGGGCTCGCCGCCGCGGCGTCATGGTCGGTGTGCGCGTAGAACCTGTCCCCGGACAGGTCGGCGAAAGCGTCGACGTCGTCAAGGGTGATGGTCCGTGGCCCGGCGACCACTGCGTCGCCGACCCGCAGCTCGGCGAGGCTCTTGCGGAACGGGTGCTTGCCGTCGGTGTTCCGGGGCGCCCCGGTCACCCAGGTGCCCGTCACTGCGGACACCGCAGCAGGGGAACCCTGAATCGCGGTGCGCTGCATGTAGTGCAGGACGCCGCGGATGCCACCGAGCTCCTCCCCGTCGCCGGCGCGGCCAGGACCGCCGTGCACCAGGTGCGGCAGCGGAGAGCCGTGACCGGTCGATTCGGCCGCGGAGTCCTGGTCCAGGACCAGCACCCGGCCGTGCCACGGTGCGACGCCCAGGACCAGGTCGCGGACGACCTGCGGGTCGGCGGACACCAACGAGCCAACCAGGCTGCCCCGTCCGCGGGCGGCGAGCTCGATGGCATGTTCGGTGTCGCGGTAGCCCAGGATGGTGCTGACCGGGCCGAACACCTCGATGTCGTGGGGTTCGTCGCGGCTGGAGTCCCTGGCCCACAACAACACCGGCGGCAGGAACGCGCCGCGTTCCGGGTCGGCGCCGATGACGTCGAAGTGGTCGGGATCGCCGATGACCACCTCTGCCGCGCCCGCCAGTTCGGCAAGGTTCTTCCGGACGTCGTCGCGCTGTGCCAGCCCGACGAGCGCGCCCATGGTGACGCCGTCCGCGGTGGGGTCGCCGACCCTGACCTTGTCCGCGATCCTGGCCCGAACGGCATCGATGACGTCGGGGACCAGTGCGTCCGGGATGAGGGCGCGGCGGATGGCGGTGCATTTCTGCCCGGCCTTGGCGGTCATTTCCGCGACGAGTTGCCGAACGTACAGGTCGAACTCCGCGGACCCGGGCGCGACATCGACGCCGAGGACGGAGAAGTTCAGTGAATCCGCCTCGGAGCTGAACCGCACCCCGCGTTCCATCACCGAACGATGCGAGCGCAGCAGTGCTGCTGTCGCGGCGGACCCGGTGAAAGCAACGGTGTCCTGCTCGGACAGCAGGTCGAGCAGGCCCCGCGACCCCCCGGCGATCAGCTGCAGGCTGCCCTCCGGGAGCAGCCCTGAGTCGATGATCTCCTTCACCACTGCTTCGGCCAGGTAGGACGCCTGCGACGCGGGCTTGACCACGGTTGGTACTCCGGCCAGGAACGCCTGCGCCAATTTCTCCAACATTCCCCAAACGGGAAAGTTGAACGCGTTGATCTGCAACGCGACACCGCGGCGCGGGGTGTAGATGTGCTGTCCGACGAAATGACGAGCCGAGCCGAGTCTTTCTGACGGGCCGTCGACGAGAACGGTGGAGTTGGGCAGCTCCCGACGGCCCTTGCTGGCATAGGTGAACAGCACCCCGATGCCGCCGTCGATGTCGACGAAGGAGTCCCGCTTCGTGGCACCGGTCCACGCCGAGATGGCATAGAACTGTTCGCGTTTGCCGTTCAGGTGGGCGGCGAGTGCCTTGAGCGCCAAAGCCCTTTCGTGAAACGGCATTTCCCGCAGCGACGGTCCGCCAACGGATCTCGCGTGATTCAGCACGGGAACCATGTCGATCGGGTCGGTGCCGATGACGGCAACTGGTTCAGCGGTGCAAGCGTTGAGCAGTTCGGTGCGCTTTCCGGCCGGGCCCTGCCAGCGGCCGGCCACATAGCTTTCGACGAGCATCGTCACGGCGTGACTCCTTGGGGCGGGCGCGGCTGCTGACGGCGCTGGACCGCGGGTCGTACCGCGCGGATGGGTGAGGTTGTTGGCGCGGGCACTGTCGGGCGTGCCGGTCACTGGTCGAAGTCCACTGTCACCTGGTCGGTGACCGGGTGGGCCTGGCAGGTCAGCACGTAACCGCGGGCGATCTCGTCCGGTTCGAGCGCGTAGTTCGAATCCATCTCCACCTTTCCTGCAACGACTTTGGCCCGGCAAGTGCCGCAGACCGCGTTCTTGCACGCGTAGGGGGCGTCCGAGCGGGCTCGCAGCGTCTCGTCCAGCACCGAATCCCCGTCCCGGGGCAGGGTGAAGGTCAGCGATCGGCCGTCCAGGATGACCGTGACCTTCGATCCCGTCGCCGGAGCTGCGGGTTCGGCGACCGGGCGGCGCCGGGTGATGGGTGCACCCACATGAAAGAGCTCACGGTGCACATGGGCGGTGTCGACGTCCCGGTCCAATAACACCCCACGGACGGAATCCGTCATTGCCAACGGCCCGCAAAGGAACCAGTCGTCGACCTCGTCGACGGGAACGACGGTGTCCAGGATGCGACCAAGTCGCTCCACATCCAGTCGGCCGGAGAGCATCTCCACTTCCGTCATCTCCTGGCCCAACACGTGAATGAGCTGAAACCGTTCGGGAAAGAGGTTTTTCAGGTCTTCGAGCTCTTCGAGGAACATGATGGTCGAGGTGCGGCGGTTGACGTAGATCAGCGCTGCTGTGCTCGACGGTTCCACTTCCAGCACGGTGGCCAGGATGGACAGCACCGGGGTGATGCCGGAACCGGCCGCGACGGCGACGTACCGCTTGGCGTTGGCAACGTCCAGCGGGGTGGAGAAGGTGCCGCTGGGGGTCATCACATCCAACACATCCCCGGCCTGCAGTCGATCCGCGGCGTAGCTGGAGAAAAGCCCCTCCGGAATGCGTTTCACGCCGATCCTCAGCGGCCCGCCGGTCGCCGGAGCGCAGATCGAGTAGTTCCGGCGTATGTCGTCACCGAGGCTGGGTGCTCTGACCGACAGGTGCTGGCCGGGATTGAACCGGAACTCCTCACGCAATTCCTCCGGGACGTCGAAGGTGATCGCGACGGAATCTTTGGTGAGCCGGTCCACAGCGGCGACCCGCAGCCGGTGGAACACGGCGTGCCGGCGACCCGGTGCTGCGGTCGGGTTCGGGGCCCTGTGGGTGGTGGCCATCAGATCGCCTTGAAGGAGTCGAAGGGTTCGGCGCAGGACAGGCAGGACCACAGCGACTTGCAGGGTGTGGAGCCGAAACGGCTGATCTCTCTGGTCCTGGCCGAGCCGCAGCGCGGGCATCTCGCCGACAGGGTCAGACCGATCGACCGGGGACCCGACTGAACCGACTGAGCCGGCCGGCAGGGGCCGGGTGGCGCGATGCCGTACTCCCGCAATTTGCGGTGCCCATCCCGGCTCATCCAGTCGGTCGTCCACGCCGGCGCCAACACGGTGCGGACCGCGATCCGGGCGACACCCGCGGTACGCAAGGCAGTTTCGACATCACCGGCGATCACGCCCGTTGCCGGGCACCCGGTGTACGTCGGGGTCAACGTGACCTCGACGGTTCCGTCCGCGGTCACTTGCACATCCCGGAGAATTCCGAGATCGTGCAGGGTCAGCACGGGGATCTCCGGATCCGGCACCCCGCCGGCGATCTCGCGGAGCTGCTCCACGGTCAGCGGGCTCGGCGGCCATCCGGTCCCGATCGGCGTGGTCCCGGGGGCAGTGGTCACCAGATCGCTCCGGGGTGTGAACGGTGCAGGTTCTGCATGTCGGGCAGCAGGTGCCCCAGGTTCTCGGAGTGGTAACCGGTGCGGCCGCCCCGGGAGCGCCATGTCGGTGCCGGCACGCTCAATGTCGCTGTCCTGATGACGTTCTCGACGAAGAAGGACCAGACCGGCCGGAGTGCGGCCGGGTCGGCCGCGATACCGGGCAGCCCAGCGAGAATTCCTGCGGTGTCGGCGCTGTCGAAGACCTCCTCGACGTAGGGCCAGACCCGATCGAGCGCCGCCTGCATGCGGTCGTGGGATTCCGGAGTGCCGTCACCGAGCCTGATAACCCACTGGGTGGCGTGGTCGCGGTGGTAGGCGACTTCCTTCACCGCCTTGGCCGCCAGCGCGGACAGGGTCGGGTCGATCGAAGTCAGCAACGCCGTGTAGAGCTCGTACTGATAGGCGGAGAAGACCAGCTGCCGGGCCATCGTGACGGCGAAGTCACCGTTCTCGATCTCCACCAGGTGCACGTTGCGGAACTCCCGTTCGTCACGCAGGAAGGCCAGGTCGTCTTCGTCCCTTGGTGTTCCACTGATTCTTCCCTCCAGGTCGCCCGCGTAACTGAGCAGTGTGCGGGCCTGGCCCAACAGGTCGAGCGCGATATTGCCCAGCGCGATGTCCTCCTCGATCTGCGGGGCCCGGGTGATCCACTCCCCCAGTCGCTGAGCGAGGATGAGCGCGTCATCGCCCAGTCCGAGAACGTAGGTGGCGAGGGCGGTCTGGTTGATCTCGGTCTGGTCGATCTCGGTCTGGTCGACGTCGTCCGTGTGGAGTGGCCGGCTGCTCAGACTGGCGGCGGTCACAGGTGGGACACTCCTTCGGGCACGTCGTAGAAGGTCGGGTGCCGGTAGGCCTTGTCCATCGCCGGATCGAAGAACGGGTCCTTCTCATCGGGACTGGATGCGGTGATCGCGCTGGACGGGACGATCCAGATGGAGACGCCTTCGCCACGGCGGGTGTAGACATCGCGGGCGTTCCGCAGGGCCATCTCGGCGTCCGGCGCGTGCAGGCTGCCGACATGTTGGTGGGAGAGGCCGCGACGAGCGCGGATGAAAACCTCCCACAACGGCCAGCCCTTCCTGGATCGGGCGGAGCCGCCGGGCGGGGTTTGGTTGTTGTCGGTGGTCATGCCACGGCCCCATCCTCGACTTTGTGGGCCTGGTGCTTGGTGGCGTACGCCTGAGCGGCCTCGCGGACCCATCGCCCGTCCTCGTGTGCGGACACCCGGCGTGCCATCCGCTGCGCGTTGCACGGTCCGTCTCCCTTGATCACCCTGGTCAGCTCCGCCCAGTCGATGGCACCGAAGTCGTAGTGCTGCCGTTCCTCGCTCCACCTCAGGTCGGGGTCCGGCAATGTCAGGTCGAGGGCCTCGGCCTGGGACACGCACATGTCGACGAACCGTTGCCGCAGTTCGTCGTTGCTGAACCGCTTGATCCCCCAGGCGGTCGACTGCTCGGAATTCGGCGAGTCGGTGTCCGGCGGACCGA
The DNA here is from genome assembly GCA_038325895.1 of Mycobacteriales bacterium. Lineage (GTDB taxonomy): Bacteria > Actinomycetota > Actinomycetes > Mycobacteriales > Nakamurellaceae > Nakamurella. Next base: position 2,409 of record JBBQJM010000081.1, on the reverse strand, counting down.
ACGTCATCAGCGCCGGCCACCAGAACCGGTCGACCGCGTCCTGGGCCATCGCGTGCTGCGCGGGGGTGCCGTGCGACAGGGTGAACAGGATCTCGAATCCCTGCCGCTGGTGGAAGGACTCCTCCTTACAGATGCGCACCATGGCCCGGCCGTACGGGCCGTAGGAGCAGCGGCACAACGGGACCTGGTTCATGATCGCCGCGCCGTCCACCAGCCAGCCGATCACGCCCATGTCCGCCCAGCTCAGGGTCGGGTAGTTGAAGATACTGGAGTACTTCTGCATGCCCGAGTGCAACAGGTCCAGCAGATCCTCGCGGTCGACGCCGAGGGTCTCGGCGGCCGAGTACAGATACAGCCCGTGGCCGGCCTCGTCCTGCACCTTGGCCAGCAGGATCGCCTTGCGCCGCAGGCTCGGCGCCCTGGTGATCCAGTTGCCTTCCGGTTGCATGCCGATGATCTCCGAGTGGGCGTGCTGGGCGATCTGCCGGACGAGCGTCTTGCGGTACCCGTCCGGCATCCAGTCCCGCGGCTCGATCCGCTGATCGTCGGCGATCAGCTGGTCGAAGAGCTCCTGCAAACCCTCAGGCGATGTGCCCTCCGAGGATTCGATCCTGTCGACGTTGCCGTACAAGGCGGCCTCCTGGCCTGGCACTTCCGCAGGATTTTACCGAACGAACGGTCAGTAAAGTATGGAGGGCACAATAGCCGCATGTCAACAGTTTCTGGCCAGAAACCCGGACAGGCAGAGGTGCAGGTTCCGCCGCGCGGCGGTCGCGGGCGCCCCGCCCGGTACACCAAGGAGGGCCTGCTGAACCTGGTGGTGGCCGTGTTCAACGAGCGCGGCTACGAAGCGGCCAGCATGGAGGACCTGGCGAAGGCCAGTGGATTCACGAAATCGACGTTCTATCACCATGTCTCCGGCAAGGAAGAACTCCTACGGATGGCGGTGGACCGTGCGCTCGACGCCTTGTCCGCCGCGTTGGACGAGACGCTGGAAACCGATGGCACACCGGTCGAACAGCTGCAGGACGCAATCCGGCGGACCACCGCGGTGCTGCTGGATGAGCTTCCCTATGTGACCCTGCTGCTGCGGGTGCGCGGCAATACGGAGATCGAGCGGGAGGCGTTGACCCGACGTCGCGCTATAGACGCGCGGCTGGCAGCGTTGGTCACAGCAGCAGTCGACGCGGGTGAGATCCGGGCCGACATCGATCCCCGACTGGTCAGCCGACTGCTGTTCGGGATGGTCAACTCCATCACCGAGTGGTATCGGCCCAACGCGCGAGCGACCCCCAGAAAAGGAATCGTCAACGCCGTCGTCGGTCTGGCTCTGGAGGGCCTGAAGGCTGACCGTTCGAACCGGCAATGATTGCGGCAGGATCCGTTTCACCCGAATACACTGGCCGGCCGGGCCCGATGTCCAGCAAGTGCATACCGAGTCGACGGCTGGCTTGACCTTCCGCCCACATCGCTGCGTAGCGATCCGCCAGATCCGTTGCTGCATGACCGATCTGGTTGCTCACCTCAGAGTTCACGAAGGGACCTTCCGCTCCACGCGGCCCGGCGGAGCGTGATGCACGCCCGGTACCGGCCGTCCAGATAGGCGCCGGCGAGTGCGTCCAGCAGGGCCACGACGCGGGCCGCCCCGATGCGGTCACCCCACTCCAACGGGCCGACCGGATAGCCGACTCCCAGCCGCATTGCTTTGTCGACGTCGGCGGCGGAGGCCACTGCCCGGCCCACCACATCAGCGGCTTCGTTGACGAGCATCGCCGCCGTGCGGGCGACCAGTAATCCGGGCAGGTCGTCCAGCACGCTGACCGTCGCACCCGTCGCCTGCAGCAGGCCGGCCGCGGCCGCCAGCTGATCGGGCGGGCAGCCGTCCGAGGCCGCCAGGGCGAATCGAGTCGCGGTCGTTGGATCCAGCGCCAGGTCGAGCACGATGACCGGTCGGCTTGCGTCGTCGGCGCGCTCCGTCGCCGTCCGGCCATCGGTCGGGACCAGCAGCGCACCACCAGGCAATTCGGCATGCGGCGGCGTTGCCGCGTTGCTCTGCACGACGGTGTTACCGCCGCCGGTCAGCCGGTCCCACAGGGTGCTCCACGGTCCCCAGTCGCCCGCCACCACCACCTCCGACACGGCAGTCCCGGGCGGCGCGCTCGCGGCGACCGGCGCGGCGACGCCGGGTGCGTAGGAGTAGAAGCCCTCTCCGGTCTTGCGGCCCAGTCGACCGGCGTCCACCAGGGCCTGCTGGGACATCGACGGCGTGTAGCGGGGGTCCTGGCCGAACAGACTCCAGACCGAGCGGCTGACGGCAAGGCTCACGTCCTGGCCGATGAGGTCCGTCAGCTCCAGGGGTCCCATCCGGAAGCCGCCCGACTCCCGCAGCACGGCATCGATGGTGGCCGG
>JBBQJM010000080.1:0-10869 GCA_038325895.1 Mycobacteriales bacterium | reverse complement strand
TGCTTGTCGGCGCCACCGGCGACGGGCTGCAAGACCGACGGGACGAACAGCAAACTTCCGACCAGCATTCTGGTCTACCGGGTCAGTAGCGGAAAGGTCGAACGGGTCTGCTATTACTTCAACAGCGGAGAGGCCGGGTAGCGGCAAGGCATCGCCGTCACCACGGTGTTTTACGATCCCTCGAAACGCGAGGGGTGTGCACTACTGACGAAGGACAGGTCCGACGGCAGTTTCGGCACGTCGAGCTACCTCGCGCTGACCCTCTGCAAATCGGCAGGATTGTGCGATTTCGACTGGTACAGCTATCCCCATGAAGCGGGTCCGGTCAGGGTCCAGTCGGTGAACAAGCGGCGGCGGCGGGCGCTCGTCGATGCAGGACACGCAAGGCGCCGAATGGCTGGTACGGGACGTCGTTCGCCAAGTGGGCTGCTGATGCGGCGGATTGCCGGGCGACAATGCCTTGCCAAGTCCCGGAGACGGATCCCCCTGCGGACGAAAGATCAGAGGAGCGAGGGCAACCAGATCGAGTATCGACGTCCCGATTGCAGTTCGGCTTACGGGATAGCGATCAACCGAACGCGGGGGCGGGCTACCGCGCCTGTCAGAGCTCCGTTGGGTAGGACGATTGCTTGGTAGGCGCCCTTGCTGGCCGAGGTGGATCGCAAAGCCTGCGAGGGAATCGGGCGCACGGCAGTCCCGGTTCAGGCCGGTGGCAGGTCGAATTGCACCGAAGTCAGGGCCAGACGCCAGGGCAGTTCGCGCTCGATGCTCGGCCTCGGTTGAACGCGGTTACCACAGGACTGTTGCGCGAGCGGAAGCAGTGGGCAGTTGAGTCCGAGGATCGTGTCGCCGGTCACGACGAACAGCACTGGGAGGTCGTCGTCCACGCCGCCCGTCAACGGTCCGATCGCCGCCAGCGCGCGTCCAGGCTTCGACGGGGTGCTGATGACGGTGACGTCGGTGAGCCGATAACGGAGTTCGAAGTGATCGACCTGCGCGACAGGCAGGTCCAGCCTGGCACCGACCTTCGCTCCCGGAACGACGACGGGTTGGTCGCCGGCAGTGACCTGGACCTGGGTGGCAGCCGCCGAGGCCGATGCGAACTGCTGTCCGGCACGATCAACCGGCGCTGGGCGCAGGGTCAGCACGCTGACCGGGCTCACCAACAGGATCCGCTCCAGGACATCGAAGGAGCCGTCCGCCGCTGGCATCGCGATCACCAGGATGCCGGGCTGTGTGAGTCCGGGTCCCGTCTGCGGGAGCGTTGCCGGTAGCGGCTCCGTGAGCGTCGTCTGAGCCGAACCGACCCCGATTGGCGGTGTCGACTGCACCGCCCTCGTTGACACGGTGGACGTGCCGGGAGCCTTGGTCGCCCGGGATTCCAACAGACTGGAGGCCGTCGAGGTCGACTCGGGGGCTGCGCTAGTCGGGGTTGCGGCATTCAGGCGGGTGACGATGACGAAGGCAGTTGCAGCGATACCGGCCAACACGACCATGCTGACGATGCGGCGTACCCCGGCTCGTGGGGGACCAGCGTGCTTCGGCCCGGCACCCGGTGTCCGATGGTGTTGATCGCGGCCCGGCGCCGGCCCTCCCACCCCGCCACCGACGCCTGCGTGTTTGGCCATCTACTGACTCCCCAGGGCGATCGAGTCCGAAGCGCCGCGATGATTATTGATTTACTCACCGTAGTCAGTTATGGGCTGCATGGAGTACGGTTCCACTCAAAGAGTGAACGACTCCGGGCCAAGGGAGTGTCGTGAACACGTCAAGACGCGCGTTGTTCGTTGCCGTGACGCTGCTGGTCGGCAGCGTGTTGATAGGCGGCGTCACGACCACCACGGCTGCAGCGACTACGGCCGCGGCGACTCAAGAGGATGCGACGCTGTACGTCGTCCAGGGCCTAGCGGGTGCGGCGATCGACGTGGCGGTGGACGGCCAGACCGTGGCGCGAAATGTCGAGACCACCAATGTTGTCGGTCCTTTCGCGGTCGGCGCCGGAACGAGAACCCTCACGTTCACCGATGGCCACGGCAAGGTCGTGGCGGAGAACACCGTCCAGGCCGAGGCCGGCTCGAATACCGACCTGGTCCTGCACCTGACGACGGCCGCAGGCGACCCTCCCGTCGTCACGGAGTTCGCGAACAATTTGACGGGCGTCCCGAGCGACAAAGCTTCGTTGACCGTCGCACACACCGCCGCTGTCCCACCGGCGGATATCCGGGTCGACAGCCAGGTGCTTTTTGCGAATGTCGCCAACGGCGAGTCGCTCAACCTCGTCGTGCCGGTAGGCACTTACAAGGTGGACATCGTGCCCGCAGGCGAGAGTTCGCCGGTCGTCTTCGGACCGGTGGACCTCACGGTGCAGGGCGGCTCGCTGAACCGGGTCTACGCGGTGGGCGACCCGGCAGCGAAGACGATGAACGTGGCCGTTCATGTCCTCAAAGTGCCCGAGACCGGGTCACCGCCGCCCACCATGGTCGACACCGGGACCGGCGGCATGGCTGTGGTGATCCAACTGATCGCGCGCATCCTGCACCTATGGCGCGGTTGAGCCGACCGGACCGCGCGACCGCCGGGCGCCTGCCAACCGCACTGGTCGTCGTGCTGGGGCTGGCGGCGGCATGTTCAACAAGCCCCACTCACCACACATCCACGGCGTCCGCAATCGCGCAGCACCCGTCGACCGGCGAAACCACACCGACAAGCAGGCCATCCCTGCCGGTGGTCAGCGACCCGACCGCAACCCCGTCCGAAACCTCTCCTGCAGCGCGCGATGTCGGCGCGGGTACCGCCACGACCTCGACCGCACGGTCCCCGATGCGTCAGGGAACCGACGCGCAAAGCGCGCGAGTCAGATTCATGCCCCGGCAGATCGAGCTGCCGAGCGGCCGCAGCGCCGTGGTCGATCCGGAAGAGACCGTGAACGGCGTTCTCCAAGTCCCCGCCGACATTCAGCACGTTGGCTGGTGGGGCGGCAGCGCCTATGCAGGCGATCCGTTCGGCTCGACGGTGATCGCCGGGCACGTTGATTCCAGGCTGCAGGGGCTCGGCTTTTTCGCCGAGCTGCTCATCATGCAGGTCGGCGACCTCATCACACTGCGCGCGGATACCCACGCCATGACCTATCGGGTCGCCTCGGCCACGCTGGTCAACAAGGATGCACTGTCGGAAAACCAGGCGCTTGACCAACGCGGCCCCCACCGCCTTGTACTCATCACCTGCTCAGGGCAATGGCATCCCGAGCTGCGCTCCTACGACCGTAACCTCGTCGTCACAGCCGACCCGGTGGTCCACTGACACCGGATCACGTTCGGCTTCCGAGATCTCGGTGCGGCGCCGGCAATGGGGCCGTGCGATCGCTTGGATCGCCGGCGACGATGAGTTTTCGTCTCGCGATCGGTCAATAGCTGTGGCTGAGCAGCCTGCGGAAGAAAGGAGAGCCCGATGCCGAGCTCAATGGTGAACTTCATCGCGATCATCGTCCGTCGCTCGGGTGTGATGAGCTTGAAGCCATGCTGATCTACTCGATGGGGCGTCTCGGTGGACGGCTTTATCGCCGACCGCGCGGGCGCGTTCGGGTGGACGACCCCTGATGAGGAGCAGTTTCGTTTCCACCTCGCGCAGACACGCGAGCTCGGCGGTTACCTGTGCGGCCGCAGGCTTTACGAGACTCTGCTGCCGTGGGAGACGGATCCGTCGATGCGCGGCAACGAGCTCGGGGCCGCGTTCGCCGACGTCTGGTGCGCGATCCGAAGGTCGTCTTCAGCCGCACGCTTGACAGCGTTCAGGGCAACGCCCGGCTCGCCGGGGCATCGGTGGCCGAGGAGGCTGCTGCGGCGCTGGACGCGACCGACAGGGACGTTTCGATCGGCGGCGCCGGCCTGGCGCAGAACTCCTGGAGTGGCTCAACCGGCACGACGCGGATCCCATGCGCATGACCCAAGTCGAATTCGCGGCCTTCGTCGAAAGCGAATGTGAACGCGCAGCGCTGCTGCTGTCCTCCGACTGAGCGCCACGGCAGGCTCCAGCGCATCCGGACCTTGCAGCGCGCTGCACCGGTGGGCGTTGGTCGATTCATTTCTGTCCAGAGAACGATCGGCCGGTCCGGTCCCTCGTGAGCGGAGCCGCAAAGGCGGGGGTCCGGGCCGGCAAGGCGCCACCCTCCAACAGCGGCGCATCGCCCACCAGCCGACTCCCTGTCCGATGACGCGGGACACCGCGGCCCGCACCGCCTCGGCGATGAACCGGACGTCGATGTGGTCTGAGTCCACCGCCGTCCTCGCCGGCGGGTGCGCCTGCCGGCGCGAGATGCGGCAGCCCATGTCGGTCCTTCCTCGCAAGTGAATGCGGATCAGAGGGCGGTCGATCACGCCGCATTGTTCGGCCTGTCCGCTGACCGTGCGGTCCTCCTACTGGGCATGAGTCCTTGACGGCGCGGGCATGACGCGGGCCGTCGCAGTCGCGGCGAGGGCACACCGCACAGATCCAGCGGGCCGGGCGCCGCGGAACCAGGCGAGCCCAGCGTCATGTCCGCAGAAGCACGTAGTCATCACAGGTGTAGGGCAATCGTGGAAGTCTGCGGGAGGTCCTGCGAAATCGCCCGGCGTCGCCTACCCCCCCATGAGGTGGCGCCGGGCCCCCGGACGCCGAGTGCGACGCAGCGGCGACCGGGTTTACTCTGCGGTGGGGGCTAGCGGTGGGCCCTCGTCCTGGCGGACAGAGGGGGGCGCGTGAACGATGCCCGCCCCGACGCCGGCGGCGGAGTGGACCCTGTGGTCGACTTGATTCCCGTCGTCCGACGGGTCCTGTCGGCCTGGGTCCGAGACACCGACCTGGTTGACGATCTCGTTCAGGAGACGCTGGCGCGTGTGATGGCCGCTCGAGACCGCATCGAACGCGACACTCTCGCGCCGTACGCCATCGTCACTGCTCGCAATCTGGTCTATTCCCACAGCAAGACCGACGAGCGGGCCCGCCGCAACGCGCACCTGCTGGCCGAGGAACCCTCCGATCAGCCAATGGACTCCGAGATACTTCGGCAGGATGAGGTAACCACCGTCGTGGCCGCCCTGTCCAGGCTGGCCCCCCAGGAACGGGAGGTCCTGCTCGCCCATGAGGTCGAGGGAACGGGCACCGCCGCGTTGGCGGCCCGTCGAGGCTCCACACCTGGCGCCATCGCAGCGCAGTTGAACCGGACCCGAGCGAAGCTGCGGGTGGAGTACCTCCTTGCGCAGGCCGGGATCACACCACCCTCGGATCGGTGCCGACCGGTGCTGTACGCGTTGTCCGTGGGCGACCGCCGCCGGCAGCGGGATCTGGACACCGCCGGCCACCTGCTGGAGTGCGATCCCTGCCTGCGCCTCAGCGCCGAACTGTTCGATCGGCGCCCGCAGGCGGACAACGCCGACGAATCCCGGGTATTGGTGAGCGTGGACGCTGATGTGGTCACGGCCCGTCGGAAGGGCCGCGAAATCGCGGCGCGGGCGGGTTTCGCCGCCACCGAACTCACCGTCATCGCGACCGCCATCTCCGAGATCGCCCGGAACATCGTCAAGTTCGCGGAGCGAGGCGAGGTTGTCATTCGGGTGCTCACGGAGGAGGGGCGGCGGGGGGTGACCGTCGTCGCGCGGGACTCCGGTCCCGGTATCGCCGACATCGCGGAGGCGCTGCGGGATGGCTTCAGTACGTACCACGGGCTGGGACTGGGCCTGCCCGGCGCAAGAAGGCTCATGGACGAGTTCGACATCGTCTCCGAAAGAGGCAAGGGAACGACTGTGACGATGGCGAAGTGGCTGTGAGGGATGCTAGGTGCGCAAAGCGTCGGAAACCGTGGCCAACGAACAAGGGAGCGCAAGGATGACCGATGGCAATGCATCAGAGGTCGGCGAGGTCAGCGGTGAATCGGCCGGGGAGACCCTGCTGCTGCCCGAGTTGGTTGCCCACCTGCGTGAGAACCGCACCCAACTGCGCCAGGAGTGGGCCAGCCGCATCGCCGACACCCGTCTGTTGTCGGCGATGACCAACAAGGAGATCTTTTCCGAGGCGACATCGGTGTACGACAACTATGTGGAAGTGCTGGAAACCGGCAGCGTCGAGGCCCTGCAACATTACGCACGCGATCTATCCGAACGGATCATCCCACGCGGTGTGGAAACAGAGGAGGTCGTCGGAATAGTTCTGTTACTCCGGGATGTGCTCGCCCGGTCGCTGTTCGAGAAATACCGCGAAGACTTTCCCCTGCTGAACCGCATCCTCGATGCCTACGAACCGGCCGCCAACCGCATCGCCAACACAGTCGCGGTCAGCTTCGTCGAGGAACGTGAGCGGGTCATCCGGCAGCAGCAGGACGCCATCCGGGAACTGTCCACTCCGGTGCTGCAGGTTCGGGAGCGGCTGCTGATCCTGCCGATCATCGGAATGTTGGACACTCAACGCGCCCAACAGGTGACCGAGCAATTGCTGCGCGGGATCCGGACCCACCGGGCAAAGGTCGTGGTCGTGGACATCACCGGCGTCCCCGACATCGACCAGGCCGTTGCCAATCACCTGGTGAACACCGTGGACGCCTCCCGGCTGATGGGCGCGAGCGTGATCGTCACGGGACTGTCTGCGGAAATAGCTCAGACCCTGGTGACTATCGGCGTCGACCTGAGCAAGATCATCACCGTCGGCGACCTCGAGGGCGGCATCGAAGAGGCCGAAAGGGTGCTCGGTTTCAAGGTGATCCGGTCGGACGATGCCGAACGATAAGAACGTAGGACCGCCGCAGCCCCTCCTTGTCTCCATCCTGCGGCAGGGGCCGTACCTCATTGCGTCGATCAACACCGCGCTCGACGACAGTCAACTGCTGCGTTTCCAGCGCGACCTCATCGACCAGGTTGGTCGCGACCGGGCGCGCGGCGTCATCATCGACGTCGCCGCGCTGGATGTGCTGGATTCTTTCGCCTCCTGCACGCTGCACAACCTCGCCGAGATGGCCGGCCTGCGCGGCGCCACCACAGTCATTGTCGGTATCAATCCGGATGTCGCCTTCGCGACGGTTCGCCTGGGCATGCACATGGACACCCTTCTCACCGCGCTCGACCTCGACGACGGTTTGGCTTTGCTCGACCACTTGACCGGTAGCCGGCAACACCGCCCGTCTGTCTCGGGAGCGAAGAACGGGGCATCCCGATGAGCCATCCCAACGACCAGCTGGCACAGAACTACACCGCAGCCTTCGTGGGCTATCTGAGCCAGCGAGGTGAGGCCACCCTCCGCGCCGCCTACGAACTCGGACGTGCCGCCCTCGCCGATGGCATCAGCCTGCTCGACCTGGTCCGCTGCCACCACGCCGTATTCGGCCGGCTGTTGAGCGCCACCAGCAGTGTGCAGGACCAACAAGAAATCCTTTCGGCCGCCGCCGAGTTCCTTGTCGAAGTACTTGCGTCCTACGAGATGGCCCGGCGGGGCTTCCTGGAGACTTCGACGGCCGCAGCAGCACCTCGCCCGAAGAACAGAGCGCAACGGCACGCCCGGATAGTGCCCCCGGATTGGTCATTGCGAATTTGACGGGCGACGGTCGAGCCTGGCATCCCGTTGAGGACCTGAGGGGTCCGGCAGTCGCTGACCCGGGTGTTGTCTCGGCCGCCATGGAGGTCATCTGCGAACTGCCGAAGAACCTCAGCGGTGCGTCGGGAAGCGCGCCAGCACCCCCCAGCCCCCGGATTGTGTTGCGCCCCAGGTCACCTCGCCGTCGACGCCGACGACCCGTTCCCGGATCCCGACAAGGCCACGGCCGGATCCCCAGTCACGCAACGAACCGACCTCCGGTTCGGTACGGCCGTCGTGCTCCGTCGGCGGCGTCGCCGCTCGCACGGTCGGCAGCGGTGGCGGGCCGTTGGTCACCTCGAGGGTGAACACCTGTCCACGGCTCAGCACGATCCGGATGGCCGCCCCAGGAGCGTGACGGAAGGCAAGCGTGACGGAAGGCATTGGTGATTGCCTCCTGAACCATGCGGTGCGCGACGACTGCGGTCGCGGGGTCGAAGTCGGCGGGATCGCCGGTGATCTCGGCGGTGATCGTCGCGCCGGTGGCGGACGCCCTGTTGACCAGTTCGTCCAGCAGGCTCCTGGTCAGCGGCCGGGTCAACTCCGGGTCCATCAGGTTCACCAGCGCCCCGATGTCCGCCTCCGCCTCCGCGGCGACCGCAATGATGACGTCCAACGCCTCCTTGGCCGCGGCCGGATCGCTGCCGAGCAGATGCCGGCCGGCCCTGGACTGGATGACGATCACCGTCATGCAATGCGCCACCACGTCGTGCAACTCGCGGGCGATCTTCGTGCGCTCCACCCGCACCGCCTCGGCGGTGTAGCGATCACGCTCTGCACTGAGCTCGGCCGCTCGGATCCGCAGATTCTCGGCCACCGCGCGTCGTGACCGGAGCACGCGGCCGACCAACCACCAGCCGAGCGCGATCATCACATAGGTCACGTCGAAGCTCTGTGCCCACAGGTAGATCGCGCCCGAGCAGGTCAGCCACAGAGCGACGACACCAGGGGGAGGGCGGAGCCGAGCGCGCAGTACACGAGAGCGAGCGCTATGAACGGAGTCAGGAAAAGGGAGTCGACCCAGGGCGAGGCGCCCGGCTCGTAGGTCTGATCGGCGGATGTCACGCACAGAATCGCGGCCGTCACCAGCGCCAGGGCAAGCAGGACATGCCGCCGGAACGTCAGGACCGCCGCTCCGGCGGCGACAAATCCGATCAGCGCTGCCCAAGCGCCCCATTCGCTGGGGATCCCATCGAGCGCGATCATGCAGATCATCGGCGGCACCGCCACGACCAGGGCAACCACGACGTCGAGGCGCCGTTCCGGGGTGCGGGCGTGCGTTGCCCGAATCACTGTCGCCGAGGCCGCCGTTGCGGCGCCTGACGATCCGGCCGCGGACATTGTGATCACCCCGGAGCGGCGGTCAGCAGCGGAAGCCGCACCTCGGTTTCTCGGCGGCCGACCGGGTTTCTGGTCATGACCGTGCAGCCGTGCATTTCGGCGCGCGCCCGGACGGCGTGCAGTGCGCTGCGCAGATCCGTCACGACGCCCGGGGAGTCGTCCTGCCTGATCGGCCCGCTGACTCGGATCTTCAGTAGGTCTTCGGTGAAGTGCATGTTCACTTCCACCCGCGCCCTCGGATGGTCGCGCAATGTCGTCAACAATTGTTCGACGATGCGGTAGACGGACAGCTCGACGTTCATGGTGAGCGGACGGACGACCCCGTGGGTGGTCAGCCGAGCATCGGAACATGTCGCCGGGCGGAGCAGATCGGCCAGTTGATCAAGACCGGGCGGGGGTTCGGTGGGCGCGTCGCGCAGGTTGCCGACCACGTCCCGCATCCCGGCCAGCGTTTCGCGCCCGGAGTTCTCGACCTCGATCAGCGCGGACCGTGCGCGATCGGTGTCCCCGTTTGCCGCGGCCTGGGCCCGCTCGGCGCTCACTCCGATCGCCTGGATCTGGGCCCGGATCAGCCGTTCCAGGTCCGCGCCGACCCGAGCTCGATCGGCGGCAACCTCAATGGCGGCGGTCCGGTCACGTTGTTCGTGCAGTTCATTCGTACGCCTCAGCAGGGTCACCACCAGTCTGGTCCGAGACCGGATCAACATGCCCGCGCAATAGAAGCCCAGGCCCAGGCTCGCGACGAAAATCGCCGAGGAACTAGAACGGAATCGAAGGCCAGTTCCATCGCCGACGCCGCGACACACGCGCCGATCCCGAGCCACCGGCCGATGCGATGCTTCGTGGGGTCCGCCGCGCCCAGCTGGTAGACGATCACGAACATCACCGGAAAGATGACCCCGCAGCGAACCATCGGGCCGATGACGACCTCGTTGAGCAGGGCACCGGCGGCCAGTGCGCCGGCGGCCCAGGCCGGCGCCACCCGGGCGAGCAGCACCGGCAGTGTCACGGCCAGCACAACGATGGCGGCGGCGACTCCTCCACCGTTCTCCGGCTCGGTCGCCAGCCACGCCCCGACCACTCCGGCCACGATGGCGAACAGCAGGTTTCCGATGCCCACGGCGGTGACGAACGCCCGAATTCGGCCGGCCCAGCGGTTCGGCCGAGGCGGGGTAGCTGCCGCAGCATTCGCCGACCGTGCGTTCCAATCAATATCGGTCACACGATCTGAACTCCCTTGTCAAGCATGATCGTGGTCCGGACCCGGGCGCGGGGCAAGAGGGATACGTCGGTCGACCCGACCGCCGCACCGCCCTGCCCGATGTGCGCGCTCGTAACGGAAAAGTCAGGCGACCCGTCATTCAAGCCGTAGCTGACCGTTGCCGGACCCGCGACTCGATCGCCGCCCAGCCGAGCCCGGCACCCCAAGCGACCAGCACCAGTACGCCGGCGAAGATCCGGCCCGAGTCGTCCAGCACCGGATCCCATAGGCGTTGCGCCGCAACCGAAACCAGGGCAATGGCGAGGCCGAGGAAAGGCCATCCCCAGCTACGGCCGCCGACCGAGACCGGGAGCCGACCCGCGAAGGCGATGTACAGCAGCGCCGGTATGGCCGCTCCGCACCTGATGATGTCATCCCACAGCAGCCCGTTGACGATCGCCGCCAGGGCCACGATGCTGACGGCGAGAATCGGTTGCCGGCGGGCCAGCACCACGGGGGCCGTCATGAACAGGATCCCGATGGCGGCCGCCACGCTGCCGTTGTTCCCCTCCTCCATCACGAGTACCAAGCCCGCAACGCTGAACACCACCGCGGCGATGATGCCGGTGATGCCGATGTATCGAAGCCGATTCATCAGCCCCGGTTGGGTCGAAATATCCTTGGATGCCTGGGATGTCGTGACGGATGAGGCGTCATAAGGTTCTCCCGGTGGT
>JBBQJM010000079.1:0-10910 GCA_038325895.1 Mycobacteriales bacterium | reverse complement strand
ATGCGGGAACCAAAGTCAATCTTCATCGGAGCCGCAGCAGCCGGTGGACCGGCGCCATGTGGTCAGCGGCGTACAGGATGTTCACCAACCTGGGCAAAGACATTGCGTGTTCACCGGCGATAACCGCAAGCGGGGTGCCCTTCGCCAACTCGACATACGCAGCCGTGGCCAGCGCCGCGCGGTCAGGGTCGGTGATGCGGCGCGTGCGTACCGTCATGGTCAGCCGCCTTCGAGTCAACGTCGATGGTGGTCAAGGGGCCAGGCGCGTGTTCGCCGCACCTGCCTGGCCCCGCTTCCCCTTTTGTCCGGAATCTACCCGCCGTAACCCACCGCAAACGGAATTCACGGGGCATAAACCCGAACGGCGGTAAGATGGTCACCGGGAGTCGATGGACACGCTCGCGGTCGCCACTTACAGTGACTCGCGTGAGCGAGAACCCGAAACCGAAAGATGACCCGGACGAGTTAAGAAGCTGGCCGCCGAAGGCCGAGCCAGCTCGCCGCCGCCAGCAATTGGCGGGGCCGCCGTCAGTAGAGAGCCCTTGGCCCTTCAGGTAATCCGGCGCCGGGCGCCGATCACACCGCCAACCCGTACCAAAGTCGGTCACGGCCTCGAAGGACCAAGGAGGAACGACGTCAGCAGGCGATCGGGCCACCATTTTCAGCCCTGAAGGGCACTCCCCGCAGGGGAGAACGGAGACCAAGTCAAATCACTCAGCCCCGAAATTCTTATGACATCTCGGATTCCTGGATTCCTCAACTCAACGGCATTGCGACTAGGGCAACCCCGGCTGCCAACTAACCAATCCGTCGGCGGCGGCCATGACCTGGCTGGCGGTGACCTTGGCCACGGCGGGGGCACCGGAGGCCTGGACAGAAGGCTCTGGTCCGGGCGCGTCGCGGCGCTGGGGTGGCGGGTGCCGTTGATCCATGTCCGAGTCTGGTCTTCACGGGGCCGGGTGCGGCCGTGAGGTGTCTTGACGGACGCCGTGTTTCGCTTTCTGTTCACCGTGTGGAGCGGCTGTCCGGGTGGAGGTGTTCAGACGGTGGGTGTGTCGCGGCGCAGGGTGATCTCGTCGATGACGGTGCCGGTGTCGTTGATGGCCTGGATGTGCATGGTGGGGCCGGTGACGCCGGTCGGGGTGATGGTGACCGCGAGGAAGGCGTGGGTGTTGGTGCGCGTCGGTGCGGACCAGGGTGCGGTTTCGGGGGTGCGGGTGCCGTCGTGTTGGGTGAGGGTGCTGTGTCCTTTGCCGTGGAATTGGTCGCTGGCCGGGGCGCCGCCGCCGCCGGCGGTGATGTGGGTCGGCCCGTACACCTGGGGATCGATGGTGTCCCCGCGGGCGGGTTGGATGGTGACCTGGCCGGCTCGTACGGGGTAGGCGCGTTCGTATTGGTGGGCGTGGCCGTTGATGACCAGGTCGACGTCGAAGCGTTCCAGCAGCGGCACCCAGTGTTTGCGGATCCCGGCGTCGGACCCGTGCTTGGCGCTGGTGCTGTACGCGCAGTGGTGGTAGTAGACGACGATGAAGTCGATGCCCGATCCGGGTGCACGGTAGCTGGTGAGGGTGTTTTCCAGCCACGTGGTCTGCGCTCCGGCGGAGTAGCCGAGGTTGTGGGGTATTTCGTAGGACACGTCGTTGGCGTCCAGTGCGACCACAGCGAGGGTGCCGTACCGGAAGGTGTGCGTGGTCGGGCAGCCGGGGGCTCCGGTGGCCGGCACGGGAAACCGGTTGAGGTATCCGGCGTACCCGTGGATGCCGTAGCCGGGTTCCATGTCGTGATTGCCGGTGGCGCACATCCACGGGGTGGACGCGGCGACGGGTTCGATCATGGACAGCCACCGGTCCCAGATGGCGGGGGTGAAGTGGTCGGATTTCTTGCCGCTGCCGGCGCTGTCGGCGTAGCAGATGTCCCCGGCCAGCAGGTGGAACGCCGGCCCGATGCGACGGATCTGCTCCAGGATCCGCACCGCCGGCGCGGAGACCGCTTCGTCGCCGAACGCGGTGAACGTGAACGCGGCCGGCTGGTCGGGCGCGGCGACGAAGGACGCGATCTCGGAGCTTTCGGCGTCGACGTTCACCTGGTAGAAGTACCTGTTGCCCGGGGTCAGGTCGGTGAGTGGGGCGTGTCCGTACACGGTGGGGGTTCCCGGGACGGTCAGCGTGTTCACCCCGGCGGCGCCGCCGAACGAGGGGTCGAGCCCGTACCTGACGCTGGCCTGCCGGAACGTGGACGGCACCGAGAACGACACCACCGCCTCACGGCCGGGGTCCGCGCCGAACGAGACGTGTCGTGGACCGATGGGCGTGCCGGCGGCCACCGGGTCGCTCTGCAGCCACAACCCGGTATCGCGCAGCAGCCACCCGGCCGTCGCGGCACCACCCGCGGCCAGGCCCGCGGCGGTCAGGAACCGCCGCCGGCTCAACCCCGCGTGCAGATACTCGAACTGCTCGGCCATGCTCAACCGGGCCGCGAGTTTATCCGGCAGCTCCCCGAAAGGTGTCAACACCATTCAATTATGCCGGAGGTACCGATCATTTCCCCGTGACAATTCCCTCACTACCCAAATTCCGCGGGCAACACCGGTTTAACAGAAGTGCCCTGTGTCGATGATGCACGCCATCGAAACTGACCGATCGCATATCACAGGCCAGAGGTTCCCAGGAGATGACCACGGGTCGCAGCGAGCAGGCGGGTCGGCAGTTGCCGGGTCGCGCGGCATGGTTGCGTCGGCCCGGTTTGCTGTGGCCCGGTGTGGTTGTTTCACAGGCCGAAGGCGGTGCTCAGCGATGCCGCGGTGGCTGCCTCGCCGGGGGGTGGGGTGGCCGTCAGGTCGGCGAGGTATCTGGTCAGCGAGTAGTGGGTGAGCGGGGTTGCGGCGCTGACGCGGTGGACGGTGGGCGCGACGACCGTGGTCAGTACGGTGTTGTCGCCGGAGTTGTCGTCTTCGTCGAAGGTGATCACGATCGCCAAGTGCCCGGCCCGGTAGTCGGGGCCTTGCATCAGGATGGGCAGCCATTGCTGCAACCAGGCGTCGGCGGTGCCAAGGGGGCAGTTGTGTGCGTCGTGGCACAGGTTCGGGATCAGCATGCCGACGGTGGGCAGCGTGCCGCCCTGCACGTCGTCGTGCAGGGCGCCGCTGGTCGCGGTGCCTGCTGGTACGTCGTAGTTCTGGCAGTTGCGGCGGTCGGTCTGGTCGGCGAAGTAGGCACGGGTTGTGTTTGACGGCGTAGTCGCCGCCGGAGACCAGCGTGCAGGGGCCGGGCATGTCCTCGATGTAGGCCTTGGCCGTCGCGGCGTTGGCGATCGCCGAGTCCAAGACGCTGGCACCGGGCACGGGGTGGACGGCGGGTGGCTGGTCGTCGGTGACACCGAAGGTGGATCCGCCGATGATGGCGAGGTAGTTCGGCAGCGAGGGGTGCGCGACCGCCTGGTACGCCGTGGTCTGGCCGTAGGTGTCGGCTAGCGACGCCAAGTACGGCATGCCGCTGAGCACGGAGGAGTGGGAGTGGTTCTCCTCCACCACCACCAGCGCCTTCACCGGAGCAGCACCTCCTGCCAATGTTGCCGCGACCGGCGGCGGGTTCGAGGCCGCGATCGGCGTCAGCACCGCGGTGGTGGGTGTCTGTCGTACCGCACCCGGTGTCCCGGACACCGGCGATGTCCCGGGCGGCGGCGAGGTGACAGAGGTATCCGGAGCACCGCAGCCGGCGAGGACCAGAGTCACCGCCACGGTCATGGCACCAAGGCGAACCCATCGACGCATCCGTTCCATCCCCGTTCGCCCCACCCGTTGATATCGGCAGACACCGATCCTGGACGACCACCCACCGCTGCGCTGGTCACTTGTCAGCAGTGCCCTGGCGTGCGCGTGGTCCCCGGGGGTTCGGGAGGGACGCTGCGGACCTTGCCGGTGGGTACCGCGGACGCCCGTCGGGGGCCTCGACAAATTGGCCGGGGCGTTCCTTCGGGGCCCTGTCGCTTGCGCGGCACGATGTTAGCACCAGCCGGCGGCGGTGATCACGGACAGCAGCTCACTCCGTGGGCCAATGCCGCGGTAGGCGGTTCCTGGGCAGCTCCTCTGGTGGCGCCCAGCGGGGGCACTGCGAGTAGGCCTCCGTTGCGGCCAGCAGCATCTGGGTGACTCGTGGTTTGCCGTGACGCACGGAGCGCACCCGTTCCCGCGCGATGATGGCCTGCGGCGTTGTCACCTCACCGCGGTACAGCAATGCCCACAGCGCACCGTCCGGACCCCGTTCCAGCTGCCCGGTGAAGATGCCAGGTTTGTTTGCCATGTCGGCTCCCGATCCGTCACTTCCCGACAACCCGCCGCTCAAGGACTCCCGCCCCGGAAACCGTCGACGCGACGACTACAGATTCACCATGCAACAGATTCACCACGCAACTGCCGTGTGCCATTTCCAGTGGCGGATGGTGGATTCACGGCCGCGATCCCTGCCGAGCGGGCGGTGACCGGCTCAATGGCCACTCATAAATGGAAATCACGAGCCCGGAACAGAGCAGGTCCCTCTATCGCCGGTCGAGGCATACAGCCCTGACATGACGACAAAAGACAACGAAGGTGTCATCATTTCCGCGCCGCACAACTCCCGTGCAACTCTCGACGATAATACCCCCAGGATAAGCGGGCGGTGTTCGGTCCATTGGAGGTGACTGGAAACCACCGGCGACACCGACGAAAGACCTACCCTGTACATTGCGGTCCCGCCCCCGATCCGCTATCGCGCTTGGGCGCCCGGAGCACCCATCATGACACCCCGCGTCGACGACGCAACGTCCTCACCCAGCCACCGAAGTGGGATCCATGGGCACAACCCGGCCCTTACGGGTGAGCCTGTTAACAGCATCAGCATGCGTCACCAAGTAACAGTTGGGTCACCAAGCGGGGAGGGCCGCAACACTTCCGCCGGACACGCCCAAAACTCGACGGAAACGTCCGTGCCGACTCCGGTCGCGGCCACGCGTTTTCGGCGTTCCCGGCCGTTTGGTCCGTGCCCGGCTTTCCGCGAACGGGCTCCGGAATTCAGGGCGCCCTGACATATCCGCTCGTGTGCGGGCGGTGACCGCCCGTGCCGTGCAATGGGAATTCCGGTCCGCTGCATTGCCTTGTTCTGGTTTGGCGTATTCTCCCGTAAGGTGACCTGATGGGGTCCGAAGGGCGGGGTTTATCGTCGGCTGCGGATCGACGAAAAACCCTATCGACCTGTTCGGGTGCTCACTGGGGATAAGGGGTTTTGATGATGCGGAGTTCGGGTCGTTCGATGTTCCCGGTGTTGATTCTGGGGTGTTGATTCTGGGGTGTTGATTCTGGTGCTGGTGGCGGCGAGGTTGGCCGCCCCGCCGGCGGCCAACGCGGCGCCGCCGCGGGGTACCGGAGCATTTCCTACAACGGGGTGGCGAATCCTCCGACGTCGGACAAGCCGCAAAGCAAAGTTGTGGTTCACCGGCGGGTCGTGGTGGGCCGACATGTGGGTGTCGGGCAGCGGGTGGCACACATCTTCGGGTTGAACCGGGCCACTGAGACCTGGGTGGACACCGGTGCGGTGAACGACACACCCGGTCGACCCCGCTGGCGGACACCCCTGTGGGACGGCACCCACCTGTACATCGCCTCGCCACCCAGATCGCCAACAACAGCAGCGAATCGATGACCATCGATGAGGACACCTCCGGCGTCATCTGGGCGACCTGGACACAGGTCGCCGGGAACGCGTCCGCGGGCTGGACGAACACGTTGTACGTCAACGACTCCGCCCCTGGGGGGACGAGCCGGCCGGCGCCGTTCGTGATCCCGGCGACCGACCCGAACCCGGCACCGGACGACATCTCCGCGGTGGTCGCGTTCACGAAAAAGATCGGGACGATGTGGAGCGACCAGCTCACCGGCACCATGTACTGGGCCACCCAGACCGACGGCACGTCCCCGACCGCGCCGTCCTCATGGCAAGACCAGGTAGCGAACAAGGGCCCGGCATCGCCGACGACCACGTGAACATCAAGACCCTGCAATCGGATTCCTCGGGCCGGGTCCACGCCGCCGTGAAGACCAGCCTGAACGACATCTCCACCACACCACGCAGCTGCTGCAGTTGACATTCAAACCTGGCACCCGGGCGTTCACCGAGTCGACGATCTCCGCCGTCGCGGACTGTGTGTCCCGTCCGCAGGTCGTGCTGGACAGCACCAACAACCTGGTGCACGTCTCCCAGACCGCCCCCTCGAGCACCGTCACCGGCTGCGCCTACTCCGGGATCGCCGGCAGCATCTACGAGACGACCGCGTCGATGGACAACCCCGTCTCCGTCGCCGGCCGCGGAACCCCGGTGATGGAAGATCCCTCCTCGCCGAACCTGAACAACGTCACCACCACCAAACAAGGCGTCGACGCCGGCACTTGGCTGGTGGTGATGGCCTCCGACGACGTCGCCAAACGGTACTGGTTCGCCGACGAAGCGTCGGCGGCACCCCGCCTGCCGCGGCGTTCACCGCCGCCCCGACCACCGGTACCGCGCCGCTGCCGGTGCCGTTCACCGGCACCTCGACCGGCACCCCGACATCGTGGGCCTGGGACTTCGGGGACGGCGGCACCGCCACCACCCAGAACCCGTCACACACGTACACGACACCGGGCAACTACACAGTGAAACTGACCGCCACCAACACCACCGGATCGACCACCACCAGCCAGACCGGGCTGATCACCGCAACCGGGGCGACCAGTGGCATCACCGTCGACGGGTCCACCACCACCTACGCCGGCGCACCGGCCACCTCCGTGCCGATCACCCAACCGGCCGGAACCGTCAACGGCGACGTGCTAGTGGCCTCCATCACCGCCGACCTCGACCCCACCATGACGACCGTCCCGGCCGGCTGGACACCCATCGTCACCGCACTGTCCATCAACAGCACCGCCACCGACGGCGCCAGGATGTTTTCCTACTACCACCTCGTCAACCCCACCGACCCAACCACCTACACCAGGACACTCAGCGCCGCCGAGAAATGGGGCGCCGGCATCACCGTCTACCATGGGGTCAACGCCAGCACCCCAGTGGACAGCACCGTGGCGACCGCAGTCAACACCGACTGGGCCGCAACCAACCTGACCATCCCCGCCGTCACCACGATCAGCACCGTCGCGCTGCTGATCAGCGGCATCGGACTGGACAGCGCACCCCGAAACTCAGTTCAACGCCCACCGGCTGGACCCGACGCTGGGAAGCCGGCGGCGGCAAATCGCCACCCAAGCCGACCAACACCAACCCACCCCCGGAACCACCGCACCAGCAACCTGGACCCTCAGCTCCGGACGAGCCATCGGCGGCTGGCAATCCGCCCTCAAACCCGTAGACTATTGAGTAGCGCTAGCGGCGCACCGGCGCGAACCGGGGATGGGAACGACGATCCCGGCCACGCCCGTCTGCTCCATTCGACGCTGCCATCGGGGGAATTCCACCGCGACCCGGACGTCCCCCCGGGCCGCGCCCGGGTCGCGTTTCAGTGCAAGCCCTGGGTTCTGCCGCTCAAGGTATCGCCGATGACCGCGGCGAACGGCGGGTTGTTGACAGCTGAAGCAAACTCAGCTGCTGCAGGTCCGTGGCAGACCTTGACGTGTCAAGGGGATGGGTGTTCGTCGCGGGATCCATGGCGGCTTTCCGTACGCTGATCAAGTTCGAGAAGGTAGATCGGCCATGCGGAGGAGCCCCCAAGGTGGCGCATCAGCGATCGGTGACGTTGGTTGACCGACCTGGACGGCGGGAAGGCCGCCGAGACGGTGGGTTGCGGTTGGACGGCGCGCTGTACACGATTGATCTGAGTAAGCGGAACGCGGCCGCTCTGCGCATGGCGTTGGCCGAGTCGATGACCACGCGCGCCGTGTCAAGGCCACCAGGAGCAGCGGCGCCGGGCGGATCGGGAAACGGCCGGTACCGCGCAGCGGTCCGGCGCCGGCGGTGTTGCGGGAATGGGCTGCCGGGCAGGGCGTCTCGGTGTAGGTGTGTGGGCGGGATCCCCGCAGATGTGGTCGCCCCGGTACGACGCTGCGCAAGCCTGACGCCTCCAACCGAACGAGAGGAAGACCCGAAATGAGGGTGCAGTCAAGGGCGCTCCGGTTGCTGGACCTGGTCGCGGTGGTTGTTCTCATGGCGGCCGGTGTGGTGGTTGCGGGCGTGGCGGCTCCGGCCGCCGTCGCGGCGCCCGGTCCGGTTGCCGCGGCGGGCGATTCGATGGTCACCGCGGACGCCCTGCCGACGGTGCAGATCGACGGGGTGGCCTGGTCGCAGGCGATCGTCGGGGGCACGGTATACGTGGGCGGGAGCTTCGCCAATGCCCGGCCGGCGGGGGCCGCGGCGGGGACCGACCAGATTCCGCGAGGAAACGTGCTGGCCTACGACCTGGCCACGGGCGGGTTGAACACCGCGTTCGCGCCGTCGACCAATGCCCAGGTGTTGTCGGTCGCTGCGTCGCCGGATGGTTCCCGGGTGTACATCGCGGGCGATTTCACCTCCGTCAGCGGCGTTACCCGCGATCGGGTGGCCGCGTTCGACACCGCGACCGGTGCGTTGATCGCGTCGTTCTCGCCGAACGTGAACGGTCGGGTGAAGACCATCATCGCGACCAACGACAGGGTCTATCTCGGCGGCGGCTTCAGCACGGTGAACGGCGTACCCCGGAGCCGGCTGGCGGCCGTCCGGGCGTCGGACGGCGTCGTGCTGGACTGGGCGCCGTCGGCGGACTACAACGTCAACGCCCTGGTGCTGACCCCGGACGGCTCCAGGGTCATCGTGGGCGGGGCGTTTGCGAACGTGTCCGGGACGCCGGCCTACGGGCTGGCCGCCGTCGACACCGCAACCGGGGCAGTGCTGCCCTGGGCAGCGAACCAGATTGTCCGCGATGCCGGCCCGAACTCGGCGATCCTCGGGCTGAGCACCGATGGGACGAACATCTACGGGAACGGGTATGTCTTCGGCGACGGTGGCAACCTGGAAGGCACCTTCTCCGCCGAACCGAACAGCGGCACGATCCGCTGGGTCGCGGACTGCCACGGCGATACCTACGCCACGTTCCCCGTCAACGGCGTCGTCTACACCGTCAGCCACGCCCACTCCTGCGGCAACATGGGCGGTTTCGGCGAATCGGTGCCCCGCGAGATCAACATGCGCCATGCCGTGGCGTTCACCACGCAGCCGACCGGGGCCATCAACCACGACACTCACGGCTACGCCGACTGGTTCGGGCAGCCCTCACCGTCGATCGTGAACTGGTTCCCCAACATGGACATCGGAACCTACACCGGGCAGAGCCAGGCCGCTTGGACCGTCACCGGCACCAGCAAGTACGTCGTGCTCGGCGGCGAGTTCCCGACCGTCAACGGCGTCGGCCAGCAGGGCCTGGTGCGTTTCGCGGTCACACCGATCGCCCCGGGCAGCCGCGGTCCGGTCGTCACCAGGTCCCACTTCATGCCCACTCTCAGTTCCCCGGCGGCCGGCACCGTGCACGTCGCGTTCCCGGCAAACTACGACCAGGACAACCTGAACCTGACCTACCGGGTGGTCCGGGACAGCAACACCGCCGCGCCGGTCTATCA
Organism: Mycobacteriales bacterium; assembly: GCA_038325895.1. Lineage (GTDB taxonomy): Bacteria > Actinomycetota > Actinomycetes > Mycobacteriales > Nakamurellaceae > Nakamurella. The sequence continues at coordinate 1,297 of JBBQJM010000079.1, read as the reverse complement.
GACCTCGGTGAACTCGACGTTCTGGAACCGGCCGAACATCGCCTTCACCGACACCAACCTCACCCCCGGCAGCAGGCATGGTTACCGTCTGTACGTCCAGGACGCAGCGGGGAACACGATCGCCGGTGACACCGCGTGGATCGTGGTGTCCGGCGCCGGCGCGGTCAGCACCTACGCGCAGACCGTGCAGAGCCAGGGCGCGTCGATCTATTGGCGCCTCGGTGAACCATCGGGCAGCACCGCCATCGACGCGGCCGGCTCGTCGAACGGCACGGTCGGCAGCGGCGTCACCGGCGGCGCGCAGGGCGCCATCGTCGCGGACCCCGACACGGCCGACACCTTCGACGGAACCGCCAACGCCCTGGTGGCGACCCCGACCGCAATGTCGGCGCCCAACGTCACCGACGCCTACAGCGCGTCGGCGTGGTTCAGGACCACCAGCAGCACCGGCGGGAAGATCCTCGGCTACGGGGACGCGCCATCGGGGAACTCCTCCGCCTACGACCGGCACATCTACCTGGACGACGCCGGTCACCTCAATTTCGGTGTCTGGCCGGGCCACACCGTCACCATCACCAGCCCGACCACCTACCGGGACGGGTTGTGGCACCAGGTCGTCTCCACCCTCGGTCCGGCCGGCATGGTGCTGTACGTCGACGGCCAGCAGGTCGCTGCCCGCTCCGACACCACCTCCGCACAGGACGTCTACGGCTACTGGCGGGTCGGCGGAGACAATCTCGCCGGCTGGCCGAACCAGCCTGCCAACTCCTCGTTCGCCGGCGACATCGACGACGTCTCCATCTACCCGGCGGCGCTCACCGCCGCGCAGGTCACCGCCCAATGGGTCGCCTCCGGGCAAGGCGGTAACACCCCGAGCAGCCCGCCGGTCGCATCCTTCACCTCCTCCGCATCCTGGTTGACGGTCACCGTCGACGGCTCGGGGTCGGCCGCCTCCAACGGCACGATCGCTTTCTACTCCTGGAACTTCGGCGACGGATCGGCCCCCGTCACCGGGGTGAACCCCTCGCACACCTACCCCGGCGCCGGGACCTACCAGGTCAAGCTGACCGTCACCGACGCTCGCGGAGCGAGTTCGTCGCTGACCCGGCCCGTCTCGGTCACCGCACCCCCGACCACCCCGGGAGCACTGGTGCCCCTGCCGCCGGCGCGGATCATGGACACCCGGATCGGCCAGGGAGCGCCCGGTCCGGTGCCGTCGATGGGGTCGATTTCGGTGCAGGTCGCCGGGCAGGGCGGGGTGCCCGCCACCGGGGTGTCCGCGGTCGCGGTGAACGTC
>JBBQJM010000078.1:0-11016 GCA_038325895.1 Mycobacteriales bacterium | reverse complement strand
ACCATGCGCAACTGGAACACCGCCACCAAGCTCGCCGAGCTCGCCGGCGCCTGACTCCCGCCGCCCCACCCCCCGCGCGCCCCGTGATGGCGCGGATCAAGATCGTCGGCGCGGCTGAACTGCTTTACTCGCGCCACTCCCGTCCCATAACCGGCACGATAATCCGCGCCGTGGAAGATGATCCGCGCCCGCAACAAGGGCTCAGCGGGAACCGGACAACGCCCTGTCCAGCAGCGGGGCCTGTTCGCGGGCCCACGGCGACAGCCCGCTGGCCGGATCGGCAGCGGCGTCGAGGAATTGCTGCCAACTCCACCAGGCGATCTCGTCGACCTCGTCGGCGCGAGCCCGGACGTCACCGGCAATGCCGCAGACGAACACCGGGCAGAGTTCGTTCTCCTCCACCCGCCCGTCGGACGCCCGATAGCTGAAGTCGGGCAACACCATCCGCAGATCCTGCGGCTCCAGCCCGAGTTCGAAACGCATCCGACGGGTGGCAGCCGCGGCCGGAGACTCACCGGGAGCGGGGTGACCACAACAGGTGTTGGTCCACACCCCGGGGAACGTCAGCTTCTGCCGCGACCGCCGGCTGACCAACAGCCGCCCGCCGCCGTCGAAGCCGTAACACGAAAAAGCGAGATGACGTGGCGTCGTCGATCCGTGCACGGTCGCCTTGTCGGCCACCCCGATCGGCCGGCCATCGCCGTCGACGAGCACCACCTGTTCACCGGCGGCCGGCGCGGACCCGGGGTGATCGACGGGCGCCATCGGATCGATCAGCGAGTACGGACTGTTCACCGGCATTGACACCCGGCCCAGACTACCGACAGCCCGGGCGACCCCTTGGCCAGCCCGGGCTGTTCGGAACCATGCCTCAGCAGGAATCGCACGTGAGGAATCACGCCTCGGCTGGCATCTTTTCCTCCGCAGCAACGGAGTCGTCCTGCCCGCGGCGGTGGAAGGCGAAGGCGCACAACACGATCGCCAACATGGCGTACCCCAACGAGACCTGGGGGTCCGCGGCCCAGCCGACCTCCGAGGCGTGGATCAGCCCGATCCAGCTCAGCGCCGCGCCGACCGCAGCGGCGATCGCCGAGGCGTAGAACCTCCGCATCAGGATGAACGCAACGATCGACCCCAGCACCATGCCGGCGAGCACCGCACCCTCGCCGAGGGTCTTGAGGCCCTGATAGACCAGGCCCGCGTTGCCCAGCGCCTCGTCACCGACCTGCGTGGCAGTCGTTCCAGCAGCGGCAAGAGCGTTGTCGATCAACCCTGTTCCCCATGACGCCAAGTTCGGCAGGATCGCGGCCACCACCGCGGCGGCCTGGATCCGCGGCACCGACTGGAAGGCCTGCGCACCGATCAGCAGCCCGATGTACAGCAGGATCGGGACAATCGCCGGGATGGGCAAGACCGTGTTCAGCACACCGAACAGACCGAGGAAGCAGAGCACCGCAATGAAAATGCCGCTGGCCATCGAGTACGAACCACGCCCGCCCGCGGCCTTCCAGCCCGGGTGGCCGATGTACACGGCCGGCGGGAACGGCGAGCCGAGCGCCGACCCGATGATCGCACCGGAACCGTCGGCCAGCAGCACGCTGCGCAGGTTGTAGCTGTCCCCCGCCGCCGCCGCGCTCTCCACGTTGCTCATCGCCTCGGCGAAGTTGTAGACACCCAGCGGGATCGCGGTGGCCAGCAACGGAGCCAGGTTGCTCAGCCCGTTGAACAGCATGTCAAGATGCAGCGTCGGCACCGCGATCGCGATGTCGCTGACCGCCTGCTGCACGTCGGGCACCGACATGTACCCGCCGATCCAGCCGATCGCGGTCCCCACGAGCAGTGCGGCCAGGCCGACCGGGATCCCGCCGGGCAGCCGGATGTTGGTGAAGAATCCGACCAGGATGATGCCGAGCACCGGCAGCCCGATCCAGGCGGCCTCCCAGATCTGCGCGGCCGGCCGCATGGAGATGAAGGTCAGCGAGATCCCGGCCAGCGTGCCGAGCATAGCGGCTCTCGGGGTGATCTTGCGGATGAAAGGCCCGACGAATGCGCCGATCAACACGATCACGCCGATCACGAACGCCCATGCCAGGCCGGCTTCCCAGGCGCGGATCGGGTCGCCGGTGGTCAGGAAGATCGGCAACATGATCACGAACACGACGATGAACATGTGCGGGACGCTCGGCCCGTACGGAAGGGCGGTGACGTCGGTGCGGTTCTCCCGGCGGGAGAGCCGGCGGGCCAAGAACGTGTAGTAGATGTTGCCGGCCAGCATCGCGATGCCCAGCGCCGGCAGCACGGTGCCCAGCACGTCGGTGGCCGGGACCTGCACCACGAAGATCAGCAGCGAGGTCAGCGTCAGGACGTTGACCAGGATGTTGAAGCCGAGGCCGAAGAACGCGTTGGTCTCGCCGCGGGTCCACCACGGGATCTTCAGTGCGTCCTCCGACTTCGAGGTCTTGAATCCGGTCAGGTTCATGAGTTTTCTCCTTTGCGGAGCGGTGCGTGTGTGGACGGAATGCCTGCCGCCGTGATACCGGCGACTGCGATGCGGGAATGCGGTGATTCAGGCGCTCAGCACCGGCTGACGCAGGGCCTGCAACAAGGCCGTCGAGTCGGCGACCCACCCGAAGATCCCTCCTTGGGCCGCAACCATTTCCAGACCGACGCGCTGGAACTCCGGGAAATAGGAACCGACACAGTCGGACAGCACGAGTGCGTCGTAACCGCGGTCGTTGGCTTCCCGCACGGTGGTGTGCACGCACACCTCGGTCGTCACCCCGGTGACGATTAGGTGCGTGATGCCCGCGTCCTCCAGGATCGCGCCGAGTTCGGTCGCATAGAATGCACCCTTACCGGGTTTGTCGATGACGATCTCGCCGTCGATCGGTGCCAGTTCGTCGATGATGTCGTGCCCGTACTCACCGCGGATCAGGATGCGGCCGTGCGGGCCGACGTCACCGATGCGCTGAGACGGCTTGCCACGTTGCAACTTCGCGGGTGGGCAATCCGAGAGATCCGGCAGATGGCCCTCTCTGGTGTGGATCACCAGCAGGCCGCTCTTCCTTGCGGCTGCCAGCACCTCGGCCAGCGGAGGTACCACTTTCTGCAGAAGACTCACTTCATTGCCGAGGGTTTCGCCGAACCCACCGGGTAGCAGGAAGTCTCGCTGCATGTCGATGACGATCAGGGCGACCTTTCCCTCTGTAAGCGGGAAGGGTCCTGGCTCGGCGAGAATGGTCGCGGGGGATGTTGCCAGGGAAGGGATGTCGGTCATGCGCACTCCTGATTTTCAGAGGGCTGGGACTGGGCTCTAACGGCCGGTTGGCCTACGGAGCGTGCGCGTCGGTCGGCTGGGCGGCCAGATAGGCTCGCCAGCCACCGAACCGGGTGATGTCGAGCGCGGTCGGATCGGCGAGAACCGTTGCGTCGGCGACGAATCCGATTTCCGAAGTGCCGTCGGCCAGCAGCACACGGCCTAGGCACACGGAATCCGCTGCGGCAGAGAGGACGTCGGCCAATCCCACGGACGGGAGCGCCCAGGTCTCCACCTCGACGGCCGCGCCGCCGGTGTCCACCCGGGCCAGGGCCGGTACCGGCGTCACGTCACCGACCCGCAGCAGTCGGTAGCTGGGTGCGGTGCAGGTCCGCGACACCAGGACGCCGCCCCGATCGGTCAGGTCGGCGCTGCGAGGTTGGTCCGAGAGGTGATGGCCCACCACCACGAGGGTGGTCGACGATGAAGGGTCGGCCAGGCCAGGCACGCGCCGGTCCGGCGCCGCGGACCGGGCGGCCGGCGCCGGCTCGCCGGCGAGCCTCGCGGCCATCGCCAGCACCCGGTCGTCAGCCAGGGCCGGGCCGAGAACCATCAGCGAGGCGGGCCGCCCGTCGCTGGTCAGACCGGCGGGGACAACCGCCGCGCAGAGGTCCAGCAGGTTGCCGAAGTGCGTGTAATGACCGAGCGCGGTGTTGGTTGCGATGGGATCTGCCAGCACCTGGTCGACCGTGAAGGTGGTGCCCACCGCAGGCAGGATCAACACGTCCATGTCACGCCACAGCTGGGCAACCTGGGTGCGCAGTTCCCCCAAACGATGTTCCGCAGCGAACACATCTGTTGCGGTGTAACGTTTTCCACCCTCGAGAATGGTGCGGATCACCGGCAGGATGGCATCGGGTCGGTTGTCGAGGAACGCGCCGAACTCGGCTAGCCGTTCTGACACCCACGGCCCCGAGTACAGCAGCGCGCCGGCATCCAGGAACCGCGCGAGCGGGATCTCGACGATGCAGTCGAGGGCACGCTCGATCCCGGCGCGGGCCGCCAGGTGGGCCTCCCGCATCGGACCGTCACCGAAGAACTCCAGCTCGGCGACGTCGGGAAGTCCGATGCGGAAGCTGTTGGTGTCACGGCCGTCCTGGCGACGCGCTCTGCTGTACGGGTCGCGCACGTCGACCCCGGCCACCAGGTCGAACACCGCTGACAGATCCGTCACGGTCCCGGCGATGAGGCTGATGCAATCCAACGAGCGGCAGGCCGGCACCAGGCCTACCGTGCTGATCAATCCTCGAGACGGCTTGAATCCGGCGATGCCGTTCAGCGCCGGCGGCACTCTGCCGGAGCCGGCTGTGTCCGTCGCGACAGTGAACGGAACCTCGCCGCTGGCCACCGCCAGCGCGGACCCGGAGCTCGATCCCCCGGAGATCAGGTTGTTGCCGTACACGCTGCGCGGCAACGGGTATGGCGTCCTTGTCCCGCTCAGCCCGGTGGCAAACTGATCGAGATTGGTCTTGCCGACGAAAATCCCGCCGGCATCGAGCAATCGGGACACCACCGGCGCGGTAGCGGTGGCCTGATACGCGTACTCCGGGCAGGCCAGAGTCGTTGCCACGCCGGCAACGTCGATGCTGTCCTTGACGCCGAACGGCACTCCGTACAACGGCAGTGAAGCGGGATCGGGGTGCTGCTCCAGTTCCTTGGCGCGCAGGATCAGGTCGGAGCGGTCGACGACAGAGATCCAGGTGCCGTCGTCGCCGCGCTCGGTGATCGCCCCGAGCACCGTCTCCACCAGGTCGGTGGGAGTGACGTCGCCGCTACGGTAGGAGTTCTTCAGCTCATCGATCGACGGACCGTGCACCGGACCGCCGTGCGGACTCTGAGGCATGCGGTCGATTGTCGACAATCGCTGTATCGCGGATGGAACCGCCGTGTTAACAGTGGGCTACGCATGCATCCGGACGAGCGGCAAGGCAGCACGAGAAGCCGACATCAGCGCGAGGGCAAAGTCAGCGCGAGGGCAAAGTCAGCGCGAGGGCGACCAGCGGCACACCCAGCACGAGCAGAACACGCACCCGAGGATGAGCGACACCCAGCGGGATGCGCTGATCAAACATCCCTCCGTTTGAGGCTGCGCTGATCAATCGCACGTGAAGTGTCCGCTTTGTCCGACCTCAACGTGCAAATGATCAGCGCACCTTCACCGCAGCGCACAAATGATCAGCGCACCCGGCTCCACCGCACAAATGATCAGTGCACCCCGGCGCAGCGGGCACCCGCCGCCAGGAAACGCTTCACCTGGGTCTGCCCGTCACCCAACCCCGTTACCCAACCCGTCACGAATCCGGGAGCGCGCGCTCAGGCGAGCTCGGCGACGGACCCTGCCGCAACCGGCGCATCAACCCGGAACCGAAGGTAACGCTGCCCACCGTGCTCCTGTAGCGCGTCCAGCACCAGGTGCGGGTCATTGCTCTCCAGCGCGGTCACCAGCTCCTCGTGTCGCCGCAGGCCCTCCCCCGGACCCATCAACGACGCCTCGAGCCGCAGGTTGACCGCCATCGGGCGTTGCAGCTTGAGCAGGATCGGCTCCAGCGCCAGATCGAGCTGGTGGTTGCCGGCCAGCGAGACGATGGCCGCGTGGAAGTCGCGGTGTGCATCGTCCTTGGCCAGCTGGTCGCCGAGTTCCTGAGCCGATCGCATCCGTTCCAGGTGCAAACGAACATCGGCCAGCGGGTCGATCCCCGGGGACGGGGTCAGCGGCAGTGCCGCCGTCACCGCGTACCGCTCGAGCACGGCTCGCACCTCGAAAAGCTGGCGGATGTCCTCTTCGGACCAGGTGGCCACTCGGGCGCCACGGCGCGGTAGATGCTCGACCAGCCCTTGCTGGGCCAGCAGCCGTAGCGCCTCCCGCAACGGCGCGCGGCTGATCGAGAACCGTTGTCGTATCTGCTCTTCGATCAGACGCTCACCGGGCTCAAGGGTTCCACTGAGGATCTCGTCGCGCAGCTGCCGGGTGGTCACCTCGACCAGACTCGGTGCGAACAACTCGACGGCGGCGGGATCGGCACTCATCTGCTCTGGGGCCTCCCTCCGGCGGCGGCGCGGGCCCAACGGCCACGCGCGTGGGATTCGCGATGTAGCCCACAGTGTAGGAGGCAACCGCACAACAGCCTGGAAAGCCCCGACCCACCGGGAGCTGAGCTCCGATGGGCCGGGGCGGTGCTGCGGATCGTCAGCGGACGAATGTTGTTGTCATGCCGCGGTCTTGACCAGGTGGCAGGTCGCGTCGATGGCGACCCACTTGCCGTTCAGCCCTTGGCCGTTGGCCTCACCCGGAGCGTTGTCGCCGGCGTAGTAGTACAGCGCCCACTTGCCCATCACCAGTTGCAGGCTGCCGTCGGGCCGTTGGATGGTCTTCGCACCGGATGCCTGCAACTCGTCGGAAATGGTGAAGTCGGCGGGCACTGTCAGCGGCGGCCAGGCTTTGGCGCAGGCGTCGAAGCAGGCGGTCTGGCCCTCGGGGTCGTCCGTGAAGGCGTACAGGGTGTGGCCGTTCGCGCCGACCATCACCTCACCGAGATTGCCGACCGGCGCCAGGTCGACCACCGGACCCTGGGCCGCCGGCGCCGCGGCTGCGGCGGGCGCGGGGGCCGGAGCAGCAGCAGGAGCGTCCGTGGCCGCCGGACCCTTGACCAGCTTGCCGTCGGCACCGACCGCAAACCACTTGGTGCCGACACCTTCGCCGTTGGTCTCGCCCGGCGCACCGTCACCGACATAGAAGTAGAGCGGCCACTTGCCGATCTTGAGCTGCTTGCTGCCGTCCGGCCGGTCCACGGTCGTCACCAGTGCGGGATCCACCCCGGCCGGCGCGGTGAATCCGGCATCCACGGTCACCGCGGGCCACGCGGTGGCGCAGGCATCGAAGCAGGTGCTGGTGCCGTTGGCGTCGTCAGTGAACCCGTACAGCGTGTGCCCGTTCGCGCCGACCAGCACCTGGCCGAGCGCCCCGGCCTGCGCCAGGCTCGCCGGCGCGGGCGCCCCCGGCTTGGCTGCGGCGGCCGCGGCGGCCGCCGATGGCGTTGCGGCGGCTGCCTTGTCGCCCTTGACGAGCGCGCCGTCGGCACCGAGCGCGAACCACTTGCCGCCGACCCCCTGGCCGTCGGCGCTGCCCGGAGCGCCGTCACCGGCATAAAAGTAGACCGGCCACTTGCCGATCTTGAGCTGCTTGCTGCCGTCCGGCCGGTCCACGGTCGTAACCAGGGCCGGATCCACCCCCGGTGGCGGGAGGAAGCCGCTCTGCGCGGTCACCGCAGGCCACGCGGTGGCGCAGGCGTCGAAGCAGGTGCTCGTGCCGTTGGCGTCATCGGTGAACCCGTACAGCGTGTGCCCGTTGGCGCCGACCAGCACCTGGCCGAGGGCGCCGCTTTCGGCCAGGCTCGCCACCGGCTTCGCTGCTGTCGGATCCACCGCGGCGGCCGCGGAGACTGTTGCCGTACCGCCGATCTGACTGCCCTGGCCGCAGGCCGACAGGAGCAGACCGGCGGCCACGATCGCAATCGGGGCGGCCAGAATCGTGCGTAGTTTCATCGCGAAACCTTTCGGAATGGACCAAGTCAGGTGGTGGGCCGGGGTGGTGGTCCGCTCGATCGCCCGGCACCCTGCAATACGGGGGTGCCGGCCAAACGGTTCGCGGATTTCGACGAGAACCGGCCGAGAACCGTCACGGCCGCGCGCACGTACTTCTTCTCATGACGTCAAACGGATTCTCCGGCCCCCGGGATGTGGGTACCCGAGCCCGGCCCCGACGGCTCAACTACCCTCATCCTGGTGCTGAGCCAGGAGGACATCGGACGCTTCCGCGCCGGCGACTCCGACGCGGTGCGCCTGGTGTACCGGGAGTACGGCAGGCTGGTCTACGCGGTGGCCAGAAACCTGCTGGGCTCGCCGCAACTGGCAGAGGAAGCGACCCAGCAGACCTTTCTCAAGGCCTGGAAATCCGCGGCGACGGTCGATCCCGGTCGGGACCTGGCTCCGTGGCTGGCGACCATCGCCCGCCGGACGGCGATCGACATCCATCGCCAGGAGTCACGGGAGACCGCCGGCAACCTGGAGGATGTGCCGGTCGCACACCCGGCGATCGTGCAGCAACCGGCCGCGATCGAGCGCACGTACGACGTGTGGCAAGTCCGCCAAGCCTTGGACGAACTGCCGCCGGACGAGCGGGTGGTCGTCCAACTGCAGCATCTGGAGGGCCTCACCCAGACCGCGGTCGCGGAGCGGCTCAACCTGCCGGTCGGCACGGTGAAGTCGCGGGCGCACCGGGCACACAAGAAACTGGCCGCGAAACTCGGACACTTGCGAGAGGGCTTCGGTTGACGCGCTGACCGGCCCGGCCGGTCGCAGCCGCGCACCGGCACCCGACCAGCGCAGATCGAGACAACTCACAACACAGATCGACACAGATCGACACAGCAGAAAAGTACCGTGGGACACCGGAATCGGAAGGAGGTGAGCAGCGATGGCACCAGCGGGCGACGGACACGGCGGACGGCACAGTGCGGACGAAGGTGCGACGGACCAGGCCAGGATCAGTTACCTGAGCGGCGAGGAAGACGTCCAGCTGGACGCGGCCGATCAGGCCGAGCTCGACGAGTTGCGCGGGCTGCTCGCCGATCCGACGCTGTGGGCCGAGCCGCCCGCCGAGCTCGAAGATTCCGTCGTCGGACTCATCGCCGCCGAGAGCGCCGGGTCCCGGGGCCAGGATCAGGTGGGCGCCCCGACCTTCGACATCTCTGCCGCGGCGGGCACCTTCGACATCTCCCCCGCGGCGGGCACCCTCGACATCTCCCCCGCGGCGGGCACCTTCGCGGCGAGCGCGCCCGCAGACATACCCCCTGCGGCACCCCGGAACGACCGCCCGTTCCCGGTGACGGGCGATCCGGGTCCGCTGGCGGCGGCGAACGATGACGGCTCACCCATCGACCTGTCGGCCGCGCGGGAGCGCCGCGTCGCCAGAGACAGCGCCAGGGCAGCCCGCCGGCGTTGGGCACGTCCCGGGATCCTGGTCGCCGCTGCGGCGGCGGTGATCGCGGTGGCGCTGACCGGTGTGCTGCTGCTGCGGGACACCAGCCCCCCGCAGCGACGCTTCGACGTCGCCCTGTCCGCCACCGAATTGGCTCCCGGCGCGTCCGGTGATGCCAGCATGATCAAGACCGACTCCGGCTGGGAGATCCACTTGCAGGCCACCGGGCTGCCGCGCCTGGACAACGGCGAGTTCTACCAGGCCTGGTTGCGCAACGCCGACGGCGTGCTGGTGCCGATCGGGTCCTTCAACGAAGGCACGGACGTCACGCTCTGGTCCGGAGTTACCCCGGCAACTTTCTCCACCTTCACGATCACCAAGGAAGCAGCCGACGGCAAGCAGGACTCGTCGGGACAACGGGTGATGTCAGGCTCCGCCGTCGAGCAGCACTGATCGGCGCAAACAGGTTTTCCACAGCACGGCAAATGCGCCGCCGTTCGGGTGACAGGCTGAGTACCCTTCCAGAGTGAGTACCCGGCTGGACGACCCGTTGGTCGATCGTGAGCGGGAACTCGAGGCCATCGAACGGTTGCTGTCCCGCGCCGGCAGCCAAGCCGGCGGTCTGCTGATCGAGGGTCCGCCGGGCATCGGAAAGTCCCGATTGCTGGCGAAGGCGCGACGCCACTCGACGGGAGTCCGGGTCGTCAACGCCCGTGGCTCGGAGATCGAACGGGACATCCCCTTCGCCGTGGTCAGGCAGCTGCTGGAGCCGGTCCTGCATGCCGCGTCCGCCCAGGAGCGGGCAGAACTGCTGGCCGGGGCAGGTGGCCTTGCCGAGCGAGCCCTGGTCGATTTCGAGCACGACCAGGAGGCCTCGGACGAACCCGGCTCGGCCACCCTGCACGGGCTGTACTGGTTCACTGCCAACCTGGTGGGCAGGGCGCCGGTGTTGATGATCATCGACGACGTGCAGTGGGCGGACGTCGCCTCGCTGCGCTGGCTGGCCTATCTCGCCCAGCGCATCGATGGGCTGAACCTGTTGTTGCTGCTGGCTGCGCGGCCCCGCCAGTCCGATTCCGACGAGCCCCTGTGGGATTCACTGGATGGCATTCCCGACTTCGAGACCGTCCGACCACGGGGACTGACCCTGGATGGCGTCGAGCGGCTGACGCGGGAGGTGATATCGCTGACCCCGGAGCCCGAGTTCGTCGCGGCCTGCCAGCAACTGACCCGCGGCAATCCCTTCCTCATTCGGGAATTGCTGGGCGAGCTGGCCGCCGCCGGGGTGGCCCCGACCGCGGCGAACGTGCCGCTCGTCGAACGCCAGACCTCGAGGACGGTGAGCCGGGCGGCGCTGGGCCGGCTGCGCCGGCTGCCGCCGGAATGCCGGGCGGTTGCCGATGCGGTGGTGGTGGCCGGTGATCCGTGCGAGTTGCCACTGGCCGCCACCATCGCCGGCCTGCACGAGGACGTCGCCTCACGCGCCGCAGACGCGCTGGCCGAGGCGTTCATTCTCGACCCCGGAAGGCCGTTGAACTTCGTCCATCCCTTGGTGCGCTCCAGCGTGTACGCGGACATGGGCGTCGCGGAACGCCATGAACTGCACCGGCAGGCGGCGAGCTCGCTGACCTCCGTTGGCGCGCCGGTCGAGCGGATCGCGCTGCATCTGCTGGCCAGCGAGCCGCGCGCGGATGCCGAGACAGTGGAGATCCTGCGACGTGCC
>JBBQJM010000077.1:0-11124 GCA_038325895.1 Mycobacteriales bacterium | reverse complement strand
GTGTGGCGCCGTCCTGCCGTGAAACCGCAGGCCAGGACCAACGTCAGCCGGCGTAGACCTGTCCGTTGGCGACGACGACCGCTTTCTCCACCAACGGGCCTTGGCCCGAACTGTTGGGTGCCGGCCGGAGCAACGCGCCGGTCATGGCGTTGTACAACGACTGGTGGCAGGGGCACAGAGCCTCGGCGCCCTGGGGGTTGACCTTGCAGCCCTGGTGGGTGCAGATCGCGGTGTGGGCGACGACCGTTCCGCCCGACGCCGCCAGCAAGTACGCGTTCTCGCCATCTCCGACCACCACCGACCCGGCGGCCTCCACGTCCGCCACCGACGCCAGCGGGGTGCCGGTCGGGGCGGCCGCGGCCGTGCTGGCCGGGGCGGCGGCGGTGGTGGGGGCGGCTGCGGACGAACTCGAGGCCGCGGCGCTGCTCGACGGTGCCGCCGATGAGCTGTTCGCCGCCGACGTGGTCGCGGCGGTCGCCGATGTGGTACCCGCGGCGGGCGCCGGATCGGACGAGCAGGCAGCGGCGACTGCCAGCACGGCCGTACCCGAGGCAGCCAGCACGGTGCGGCGCGGGAGGTTGCGGGGCGTAGGTGTCACGGGGAGCCTCCAGGGGCTGTCGGTGGCGGAAGATGCGGCCGGCAGGAGATAGATCTCTCCTGAGAGTTACTCGCTGAGCTTTGCGGAAAGGTTCGGGTCATCCGAAGATTTCCGGATCATTCTGATTGATCCCTGCGATTGAGGGTGTCGGTGAATGCCAGGCATTCGGGCGATTCCGGCGGTTCCGGCGAGCGGCCGACTCGGAGGCAGGCTGCCAGGTCTTGCTATGAAGGAGCCATGAAGCTCCTCACGTTGGCCGGTTCGGTGCTCGCTGTTGCTGCGACGGCGGTGGCCGGTGGGCTGGCGACCGACCCGGATTCCGAGTACTACCGCACGCTGAACAAGCCGTCCTGGCAACCGCCGCCGCCTGTCTACGGCCTGGTCTGGACGCCGTTGTATGCGGACATCGCATTGGCATCCGGCCACGTGATCAACCGGCTGAACGAGGAGGGGCGAGTTCGAGATCGCCGCCGTCTGATCGGCGCGCTTGGCGTCAATCTGGCGTTGAACGCGGGGTGGTCGTGGCTGTTCTTCCGCTATCACCGGCCCTGGGTCGCCGCGGCGGAGTGTGCGGTGCTGACCGCGAGTTCGGCCGATCTGGTACGGCGGGTCGGGTCGGTCGACCGCCGGGCGGGACTCGCGCTGGCGCCCTACCCAGCCTGGTGCGGGTTCGCGACCGCCCTCACCGTCGCGGTCGCGCGGCGCAACCCGTACCGCCGCAGCTGAGCTCTACTGCGCACGCCTGAGGTTGCGTCAGTGCGCATCCTGTTCGTCACGATGCTGACGTCGTCACGATGCTCACGTCGTCACGATGCTCACGTCGTCAGCGCCAAGCCCATGCTGCGGCAATCGGTTCGGCGCACACAGCGTGAGCATAATGCCCCGCCGGCCGGGTCAGCGCACATAGCGTGAGTTGATGGATCTGCTGCTCAGCCCGGACGCCTGGTCGCCTTCCTGACGTTGCTGGTCCTCGAAGTGGTCCTCGGCGTCGACAACGTCATCTTCATCTCTATCCTGTCCGGCAAGTTGCCCCCGGAGCAGCGCGACCGAGCCCGGATCATCGGTCTTTCGCTGGCGTTGATCATGCGGATCGCGTTGCTGTTCTCGCTGTCCTGGGTGATCGGGCTGACCGCGCCGTTGTTCAGCGTGTTCGGCATGGAGATCTCCGGCCGCGACCTCATCCTGCTGCTGGGCGGCGCCTTCCTGGTGGCAAAAGCGGTCTCGGAGATCCATGAACGGCTGGAAGGCGAGGAGGCTCACGCCGACTCGGCGACCGCCGCAACCGTGTCCTTCGCCGGGGTGATCGCGCAGATCCTGGTAGTGGACATCGTGTTCTCGCTGGATTCGGTGATCACCGCGGTGGGTATGGTCAGCGAGTTGGCGATCATGGTCGCGGCTGTTGTGGTCGCCGTCGGCATCATGCTGGTCGCCTCGAAGTGGATCAGCGACTTCGTCAACAAGCGTCCGTCGGTCAAGATGCTGGCGCTGGCTTTCCTGGTGTTGATCGGGGCCAGCCTGATCGGTGAGGGTCTGGATTTCCACATCCCCAAGGGCTACGTCTACGGGCCGATCGCGTTCGCGATCCTGGTCGAGGCGCTCAACCTGCGGTATCAGGCGGTGCAGGCCAGGCGGCGGCACGTGCCGGAGGCCGAACCGGTGCACCTGCAACCGGCCTACCTGAAGGAAGCGGAAAAGCCACTGACGTCGGAAAAGCCACTGACGTCGGAGTCCGGAACCACGCCCGCGGTCGAACCAAGCAATGCCGCAGCGGGACCGCAGACGGAGCCGACGGCGCACACGCAGGAGTCGGGAGACGGGCCGACCCGATAGCGTCGCGGCTGCACCGGGCCGGCGATGGCGCAGATGGTGGCCGCCGAATGTCCGATCCGTTCAATCCGGACCGCTGGTGGCCGTCCTACGGTCGGGTCATGGAACTGCAACTCGATGTGGTCGGCCTGGTCGTCACGGACATGGCGGCCTCGCTGGCCTTCTACCGCCGGCTCGGCCTGGACATTCCCGCGGAAGCGGACTCGGCACCGCACGCCGAGGTACCGCTCGCCGGAGGATTGCGCCTGACGTTCGACACCGTCGATGTCTTGACATCCTTCGACCCGGACTTCTCCCTGACGCCCGGCGGCGGCGCGTCGCTGGCCTTTCTCGCCGACAGCCCGCAGAGCGTGGACGAGATGTACCGGGCGCTGATCGCGGCCGGGTATCACGGTCATCTGCCGCCCTGGGACGCGTTGTGGGGACAGCGGTACGCCGTCGTGCACGACCCGGACGGGCACACTGTGGATCTCTTTGCCGTCTTACCCGGCTCAGCCACGACGGTGCTGAGCCCGCCGGGTCGGACAGATGATCCTCGACAGCGGTGCCCCGGCGAAGCTCCTGGCCTCCCTGGCCAGGTGTGCCTGGTCGGCGTAGCCGGTCGCTGCGGCGACGTCAGCCAGTGCCGTCCCGGAGCGGGCCGCCCGGACGGCCCGATCGAAGCGCAGGATCCGGCGCAGGGTCTGCGGCCCGTAGCCGAAGGCAACGCGGCAGTGCCGGAGCAGCCGCCGCTCGTTCCACCCGATGAAGTCCGCGATGTCGGTGACGGCGATGCCACCGATCATGGCGGTGGTGATCGCCCACGTCACCGCCGGCACCGGGTGCTGTGCCAATCGGCCGGCGACCAATCGTTCCAGCAGCCGAAACTGCTCACCGGGCTGCTCGTCGGGCGCGGCCGCGGACATCAGGTCGGCCCATCGACACACCGCGTCCGCGGGCCAGAGCTCCGCCAGCAGCGGGCGGGCGTCGCGGATCTCGTCGGCGGGAATGCCGAGCACCGCGGGACCCATTCCGGGCGGCAATCTGATGGCCCGGAATCGGCTCGCGGCACGAATCGTCGTCTGCTGGGCCACCGTGTCCGGGCCGGCGACCAGCAGTTCGCCGTCCAACCAGATCAGGTCAACGCAGCCGTCGGGCAGGATGGCCTGGTCGCGGTCGACGCCGACGGGCTCCCTGCTCCACAACCGCGCCCCGGGGACGCGAGAGGCGCTCTCGCGGTACATCCCGCCATTGTCCCCGGGGCTCATCGCACTCGCACCGTCACTTTTCGGGACAAGAAAGTGAACCGGGGTTATCGTGAACCCAGCTAGCTGACACTGTCGTCGAGTACGGAGGCCATGGTGACCCGTCGCCACGAACCCCGCCCGCAGATCAGGGTGGTGCACGGGCATCGGCGGGCGTACGTGATAGCCGGCCGAGGCCCCGCGGTGTTGTTGCTGCACGGTTTGGGCTGCGATCACACCACATGGTCGCCGGTGATCAAGCGGTTGGCCCGTCGGTTCACCGTCGTCGCGCCCGACCTGCTCGGGCATGGCGGCTCCGACAAGCCGCGCGCCGACTACAGCCTGGGCGGTTACGCCAACGGCATGCGGGACCTGCTCGCGCTGCTGTCCATCGAGCGGGCCACGGTGGTCGGGCACAGCTTCGGCGGTGGGATTGCGATGCAGTTCGCCTACCAGTTCCCGCAGTACACCGAGCGGCTGTTGCTGGTCGCTCCCGGCGGCCTGGGGCGTGAGGTGAACCCGGTGCTGCGGGCACTGACGCTGCCTGGCGCCGGGCATGCCCTCGCCGTCGCCGCGTCGCCGCCCGTACTGGCGTTGGCCAACTTTGTCGGCAGCCGAGCCAGCGCCGCAAAGGTGCCAGGCTCGTCGGATCTGATGGGCGCATTGTCGGTACTGGCCGGCAAGCACGACGCGGCCGCGCGGGACGCGTTTCTGCATGTGTTGCGGGCCGTGGTGGATTGGCGCGGCCAGGTCGTGACCATGAACGACCGCGCGTACCTGACGGCCAACATGCCGACCTGCGTGATGTGGGGCGGGAAGGACACCGTCATTCCCGTGACGCATGCCGGCGCGGCCCGCCGGGCGATGCCTGGCGCCCGCATCGAAGTCATGCCGGCCGCCGGGCACTTCCCGCACGAGGAATTCCCGGATCGCTTTGCGAGCATCCTGACCGACTTCGTCCGGACGACCGCCCCGTCGGTGTACGACCAGAACCTCTGGCGGTCGCTGCTTCGTCAGGGCCGCGCCGCGGACCACCCATCCGGCGCCGCGGCCATGCCACTTCAGCGGCCTCCGGTGCACGCGATGGGCACCGCCGCCCCGGCCTGACCCCGCGCCCCCTTGGTGGCGCGGATCAACTTCGACGGCGCGGACAAACGTGCCGGTTGTGGGACGCACGAGCACCGAGTGAACGATTTCATCCGCGCCCCGGATGTTGATCCGCGCTGGAAACTGGAATGTGGGCTCGCACAATGCCGACAGCCCCGCGGGAGGATGCGATCGGTCGTCGCGGGAGTGGGGTTTGATCAGCGGGCGCGAGCCCGCCGGGCACGTTTGCGGATCGCCGGCGGGCCTATCGAACCGCGCTCGCGCAGCGGCATCGGCACCCGTTGGATGTCCGTCGGCCGGTTCTCGGTCAACAGGATCTCCACCGCCAACCGGCCGAGCTCGAAATGCGGAATGGCGACGCTGCTCAACTGCGGCTGCAGCCAGGACGCGATGTCCGAGTCATCGAAGGAGACCACGGACAGGTCTTCGGGGATGACGAGACCCGCTTCCTGCGCGGCCTGATAGGCGCCCATGGCAATCCGGTCGTTGAGACAGATCAACGCGGACGGCCGATTGCCGGCGTCGAGATAACTGAGGACGGCCTGATAGCTAGCGTCCGGCCACCACAAGGTATCGATGCAGTCCGCCAGCTCAGCGCCCTGCTGGCCGAGGACTTCCTCGACACCGGCCAGCCTTTCGGCGGCGGCGATCACGTGTGGCGCCTTCTCCCCGACCAGCACGATGCCGTCCCGATGGCCCCCCCGCAACAATGCCCGCGCTGCGGTCCGGCCCGCCTCCCGCTCGTCCGGAATGACCGTCGGGATTCCGCGCACCCTGGCCATGCAGTTGAGCAGCACGACAGGGTGCGCGCGCAGGGTCTTGGACAACGCGACCCGGCGTGTGTACATGGACGCATAGACGAACCCGCCGACCCCGCGGTCGAGCATGCCTTGGATCAAACGCTTTTCGACTTCCGGATCGCCCTCGGTCTCGCCGATGAACATCAGATGATCACGCAGCAGGGCGGTGGACAGACTGCCTCTGATCATTTCGCCTGCGAAGACCTCGGTCGCGATGACGTCGGACAGCATCCCGATCGTCTGTGAGAGGTTGGTGCGCAAGCTCCGGGCGAGCAGGCTGGGACGGTAGTCGAGTTCACGGGCTGCCCGGCGGACGCGCTCCTCGGCATCGGTGGAGATCCGCATGTCGCGGCGACCGGTCATCACGAACGAGGCGGTCGTGCGCGACACTCCGGCGCGCCTGGCGACGTCCATCAAGGTGACGCGGGGAGAGGTCACCCGCCGTCTGCCGTCATCGATTCCTCCGGTTCGCACAGTGTTCGTGATCGAAGTTCGTGACCCCGGATCATGCTGCCATCCCGCACGGTCAGGTCACAATCCGGTCAAGTCGGGCTCCGCACTGACTCGCCTCGGCTCCACCTGAATCCGGTTAGCTATCGACCCTCCCGCCACGCTTTTTCGATTCAGCCGTCACATCGGTGTAACGATCCTGGCAGCGGTGGGCGGAAACCGCACCTCCGAGCCTTCTTCCGGTTGCGGATCATCCCGGGATGGTTTGAGATCACCCGGAGGCAGCGGGTTGACATCACCAACGGCGAGGAGCAGCCTCTGGCTAACCCGCTTCAGCACGAGGACGGACGGTCGATGAGGCCCCCCGCGCGCGCTGACCAGGAATGGGCCTCACGGACCCTCCATTCCTATGACAGTGCTGAGGAGTCAGCACAATGGGTTTACCTAAGACCCACATGGCCGCGCTGATGGGAATCGTCGCGGTCGCTGCCGCCGCCTGCGGCGGCAGTTCCAGTACCACAAGTAGCGCCTGGCAGCACTGGACGGGTCGACGAATCGGCGTCCGGCCCGGCATTAGGGGCGCGAACTCCGCCCATCGCTCATCAGTCAGGTCATGATGGGTGCGCCTCCGACCGGCCGATCCGTTCCCGCTGCTCAAGATCCGCGGGATACGCCCGCGACCAAGCCTCGGCATCTTCTCGGCATGATCCGCATACTGCAGATGGCAGGAATAGCTTATCAAGACTAAAGGCCAACCGTCCGAAACTTCGTTCGTTGCCGCGGCGGCCGTCAGCATGTCCTCGAATCGCGGCCAGGCGGGGGTCCACGTTCCGTCTCGTGAGGAGATGCGATTGGATCAACCCATGCTCTTCAGCCTGCTGCCGGGACTTCGGCAACTACGTGCGCCGCTTTCGGCGGGGTTCGTGTGGCTCGTCGTCGGATGGCTCGTATTTGCCGGACAAATACCCCTCCCGGGCCAAGAGGTCGGGGGCATCTTCCGCGATATCTACAACTTGAGCTCGGCCGCTGGCGCGGCCAGCGGTGCAGCGGCTGCGACGTTCGCCGCCTACATCCTGGGAATCCTTTCCGTGCGGGTTACGAAGGCTGCGCTGTCCTTGGGTGGTCAACTGCGCCATCACAGTCCTCCCGGTTCCGCTCACGATTTCGAAGGAATGTCACCCTCGAAGGCCGGTCACCTCGCACTTCAAGATGCTGTGCTCCAGCAACTAGAAAAGCGATTGGCGACCGACGGCGACCTGAAGGCCAAGCTGACGGAAACTGCTGACATGTGCGAAATTTCCGGTCTCGATAATTTGGGCGTGCGGCGAACCCTCTTCACGATTCGTCTGCAGATCGAGTCGTATGTGGATCAACTGGAGAAGGATTTGAAGAACATGCCCTTGCGGTTGCTGGGGGACGATGCCGACCGCGGGATCTACGGAGAGTATGACCGTCGATGCGCAGAGGGCGAGTTTCGGGCGGCTGTGGCTTTGCCGCTTGCCGTTCTGGCCATCGTCGTCGCTGTCCGGGTGTCGCCTTGGGCTGTGATCGTCCCGGCTGTCCTGTTTCGCGATGCGTGGCGCAGCAAGACGGAGGCCGCGGACGTCCTGGCCGCGTCGATCCGCGCAGGCAACCGGCAGATCTCGTCGCCTGCACTGGACCACATCTTGGCCGGTCCATTGGAGTTGCGGAAGGGCTGGATCGAAGATGCGGCAAAGCGTCGTTATCCAAAGGCCATGGAACACTATGCCGCGCAACTGGCGGCAGCGGGTGATGAGCGAGGGGCATGGGAGTGGTACGAAGAGGCAGCAAAGGCGAACAATGGGCCGGCAACGGCAATGGGCTGGCTCGCACGGACGTTGCATCGGGGAGGTCAGACCGTCGAGGCGGATAATTGGTACCGCCGCGCCGCAGCCAAAGGGGATCCGTCCGTGACGGAGATCGAGCGCTGGCGCCGCGTCATGTCCTCAGGCGAGTTGAACGACCTCAAGTCGGTGCTTGCGGGCGACCACGATGCGAGGACCCGCGGGGCGCTTGCGGTACTCAGTCACGGGCCCACCGACGACGAGGTGGCGGAAGCCGAGCAGTGGCTCATCGAGGCCTCCAATTCTGGGGACAATGAGGCGACGAGGGTGTACGCCGCACGACTTCGGCAGAGTGGCCAACTCTCTGCTGCCAAGGCAATGGAACAGGATTTGCGCTCATCGGATGGCCCTGAAGGTGGAAGGAAGTAGCGCCGTGGAATTCTTCGTCGGACGCGAGGAGGAAGTGGGCGCCGCAATTGCGACGTTGCGAGATTTCGTGGGCCCAGGCGTGGGCGACGGCGTGGTCTGGGAGGTCGTGGGGATCTCGGGAATCGGTAAGAGAACTCTCCTCAAACGCGTTGGCAGGGAGGCAAAGTCGGTTATCGGACGGGACCTCATGGTCCTCGATGATGACGTGATCGGCCCGTTCGCTGACGCGGGGGGAATGCTTGGCGACTGTGGGCCCGGCGCGACTGCGCAGGCACTCATGTCGACCCTTGAACGCTCCGGTGTTGTCATGCGCGCATTCGCGGACTACTTCAGGGTCAACGGCAACCCATCCAGCTTCGACGAGTTCATCCTGCAGTGCGACGGCTGGCTGCAAAGTGGGCGACGGTTGATGAAGGACCGCAGGAACAGCGCCAGCCCGAGCGCTGTCTCCGCCACCGAGCATGCTGACCGGGCAGAGCTCCGGGCGCTCCAAAGGAAAATGGATGACACCTTCGTGGTCGGCTGGGCACAAGCAGCCACGCATCCAGTGCTCATCACTTTGAACTCGTTCGGCAAGCTGGTAGATGATGAACTCGGGAATTGGACTCTGGCGATCTGTCCTCGCCTGGCGAAGACGCTGACACTGCTGGCGCGAGTGCCTTCTGAAGGTGCGGCCGTTCCCGATCCTGATAGCTCGCGGATTTCGAAGAAACTACCGTACTTCACCGTGGAGCAGGCCCAAACGTTCCTGCAGCAGCGCTTCGTCGGCGCGGAACTGCACCCGCAACTTGCGACGATCGTGCACAACTATACCGACGGTCACCCTGGTGGACTCGACCTCGTTACCAAACTGATCATGGAGACGGAGAAAGGGAGCGGCATCTCGCCCGAGGAGCTTCGCAGGCTTCTCGACAGGCTTCCCGAGAACATCAACGAGCGATGGGCGGGCGTCATCGACATTATTGTCGACGTGGTTGATGACTCACTGTTGAGGAAGGCTGTCGACGTGGTCTCGGTGACACGCTGGTTCGACGACGCTCTGCTAGGTTGCCTGCTCGAAATCAACCACACGGACGGGGCCGACACCATCGACGCGGGGGAAGCCTTGAAGCGGCTTTGGGCGTTCGGACTCGTCCAACCAGCAGAGGATCGCCCAGGTACGTTCCGACTGGTCGAGTTCATCCGGCAGTCTCTTGCCACGAAGATGTACACCACGAGCCTGCAACGATGGCAGGAGTTGCATCGGGCCGCAGCGAGCCACTACATGGAGCGCCTGGAGTTGGACGAGTCGAAACTCGGAGGCGGCGAGTACGGTCAGTGGTACCGCTACGAGCGCCCGGGCTGGCAGGCCGACAAGCTGCAGTGGCTCTACCACTCCGGTCAACTCACCGAAAAGCGCGAGCTGACGAGGGCAATGTTCCTACTGGTTTTCCTCGAAGCGTTCTTCTGGTTCGGCTGCTACGTCCACTTCGACTTCATCCCCCGGTTGATCGAGGACTGGGAACGAGCGTCCCGTTTGCGGGTTGGCGAGCGGCCGGAGGTCATTCAAGAAGATGTGGAGCTTGCCGCCGCGCTGGCGTTTCTGGTCGACGCCTACCCCCTCGGACACCTTAAGCCTGCGACCGCGCCGTGGGTGGAGATCCAAGCAAGGATTCTGCGGGCCCAGAGGCTTTGCGGGCTCGAATCGGAGAGCATCACCGAAGGGCTCGAAGACGCCGAGCTGCGGAACCTCGCGCGGGCGAATGCCCTTGTGGAGACGTTCTTGGCGCACACGTTGCGGTTCAGGAATCCTCGGGATCCCGGAGGCAGGCGTTGCTACGAGAACGCCCTCAAATTGGTGGACGAGCTCGACAGTTGGCTGGCGTGCTGGATCGTATTCGAATCCGCCGACCTCGCGCTCGAGGCAGGCCGCGTGGATGACGCGATTGCGCTTCTCCAAGGCGCCATCGTGCGGGCCCTGGAGATGCACGATGCGAAGTCCGCTGGGGATGCACCCGTTCGAAAACGCATCGTCGTCAATCTGGGCGTCTCCACGGGCAAGTGGGATTGCGAACTGTTGGCCAACTTGCATCGACTCCACGCGGACGCCTGCTGGTATACCGGCGATCGTTCAGCGGCTGCAGCCGCATATGGCAAGGCGGTGACGAACGCCTATTGGTATCAGGGCGATCCCCACCCGCCAGACTCCTACACCCAGCAGTTCTACGACGAGATGACCAGTCGCGTTGCCGAACGGGTCGCCGAGCTGCGAGCTTCCGGCAGTAACGAAGTCGACGCGTTCGTCTCCGGCATCACAGCCCAGCTTCCTTCGCCGGGATCCGGGAACGGTGAGCTGCCACCGTTCCCCCAGGCGCCCGGCGACGCCGAATATGTCCCGACGGGCTCGACATTCATGGATGCGTGGAGCACACGCATGCGCGAGCGCGTCGACCCGGCTGCGGAACTCCGGGCGCTCCTGCCAGACGCCGGCGAGTAACCGGATCGAGTTGGTCCTTGGTCTCTCACTTGCCGGAAAGGCGTTTCGGGTCGAACGTAGTGGTTTGATCGCCTGCTGACGTCACGGTGCCCATTTGGACCGGACACGGCGGCAAGCAGAATTAGCGCGGCCAGAATCCCAAATTTGGTGTCGAGCAAACAATGGGAGTATTTTCAGGAGTTCAAGGAAGCAGCTGCCCGGGACTTGATTGGTCAGTCCCGGGCGATCGGGACCTGGTGCGACAGTTCGGACTGGGTGAGCAGACTCGGCTCGGCCACCGTTGACCACGTGTGGTCACCTTCGTTCTCGGATCAGGAACGCAGCGGTGGAAGGTGTTCGATGAGCCACCGCGCCTGCTCGGCGCGCTCCTGGGCGTACCCGTTCTGCCCTGTGGAGTCGGACCGTTGGC
>JBBQJM010000076.1:0-11154 GCA_038325895.1 Mycobacteriales bacterium | reverse complement strand
AGATCCGCGACGTGGACGGGAACGAATACATCGACCTGTCCTGCGGCTACGGGCCGCACATCCTGGGATATGCCCATCCGTGCATCATCGAAGCCACCCAGCGCGCCATGGCGGCCGGAGCGATCAATGCGCTTGGAAGTCCCAGCGAACTGTTGTTGGCGCAACAGATATCGGAGGCGTTCGGCGCGGATCGAAAGGTCGTCTTCTGCAACTCTGGCACCGAGGCTGTTCAGATAGCGCTGCGGATGGCCCGGGCACGCACCGGCCGGCAGCGGGTGGCCAAGTTCGAGGGGCACTATCACGGCTTCTCCGACCAAGGGATGATCAGCAGCTGGTTCCGTTACAGCGGCGAGGCCGCAGCACCTGCCGCCATCGCAAATTCCGCCGGTGTGCAGCGCTCGGTCATCGACGAGACCCTGGTGCTGCAGTACGGTGACCTTTCGTCCATCGACCGGATCCGCAAGCATGCCGACGATATCGCGTGCGTGATCCTGGAACCGATGCCGGCGGCACTCGCGCAATTCGACCGTCCCTTCCTGCAGGCCCTGCGGGACACCTGCACGCGTCACGGAATCCAGTTGATATTCGATGAGGTTGTCTCCGGATTTCGGGTTCACTATGGCGGGGTGCAGCATCTGGTTGACATCGAGCCAGATCTGACCTGCCTGGGGAAGATCATCGGTGGTGGTCTGCCGTGCGGCGCCGTCGTGGGCCGGCCCGATACGGTCGACATGGCGCGTACGACGCGAGACCCGTTCCTTGATGTCGAAACGCGGGCGTTCGTCGGCGGAACGATGAGCGGGAATTCGATCACCGCCGCCGCCGGATCAGCAGCGCTCGGCTATCTGAAGGGGAACCCGCAGATCTATCCCGAGCTGCTGCGGAAGACCCAGTGGCTCACTCGCGAGATGAAGTCGACAGCGATGCAACTGGGTGTTCCGTGCATCATCAAGGCCAACTCGGCGATCTTCTCGGTGACCTTCGGGTATGCGACGCCGCGGATCGTGCGCGACCGCCTGGTCGGCTCGAACATCAAGGCCAATCTCGCCCTTGCCTACTACCTTCGCGCGCACGGTGTCTACATGCCCGAGCTGCACACCATGATGCTCAGCACCGCGCACTCCGATGCCGACCTGGCGTGCATCGCTGACGCATTCGCGCAGAGCGTGGCCCGAATGGTGACCGACGGATTCTTCACCACCTGACCATCACATCGTCCGATGCTGGTCCCATGAGAAATGCAAAAGGAGAAAAGCCATGCGGTTCCTCGCGGTCGAGCACGAACTGCCGTCGCGCCATGTCACCAATGCTGAGGTTATCAGCAATGTCCTGGAATCGAGCAAGCAGCATCTGTCAGATACGGACTTGCAGACGCTCGAAGCCTTGATGCTCACTTGCTTCGAATCCACCGGCACCAAGGTTCGGTATCACCGAGCCGACGGTGAACAGGCGTCTGAGCTCGCAGCCAGGGCCGGTCGGCGAGCGATCGCCTCGGCGGGTCTCGACCCGTTGGACATCGACCTGATCATCTATGTCGGAATCGGACGTGGGGTGATCGAACCTGCATCGGCGTACATTTTCCAGGACATGCTGGGCCTGCGCAACGCGACAGCCTTCGATGTTCTGGACGCCTGCGCGAGCTGGGTCCGCGGCCTGCAGTTGGCCCACCTGTACATCGAGTCCGGGGTCTATCGAAACGTGATGATCCTCAATGCGGAGTTCGTCGGACGGGAGAGTCACCGGTACGAGCTGAAGTCGCTCGACGAATTCGTGCACTGGCATCCGTCGATCACGATCGGTGAAGCTGCGACGGCGACAATACTGAGCGCCTCGAGCCGACCGGACAACTATGAAGTTAGTTTTCGGAGCTGGGGCGAGATGCGTGATCTGTGTTTCGTACCGTTGGCAAACCATGAGGGCTACTTCGGCAAGCCCCTGGGGGTCGATTGCGCTCCAGGGCAGTTCGTGTCTTTCGGTCTCCGGCTCATGGAGTTCGGCACCCGCAAGCTTGTCGAACACTACGAGGACCTGCCGCAGTTCGAGGATTTCGACGCCGATATCATCTTCGGTCATTCGGCGAGCGACGGCATGGCCGACTACGTGTTGGAAGCCTGCGGCATCGAACCCGAACGATATCAGTTCGGGCACCGTCGTTTTGCCAACACAATCTCGGCCTCGGTGCCGCTCAGCATGTCGGCGGCCGCCAAGAGTGGGGCGCTGAAGTCGGGTGACAAGGTGCTGGTGATGACCGCGTCGGCCGGTGTCACCACCGCGCTCACCAAGTTTGTCTTCGAGACATGATTCGCCGCCGAAGGCATACTCGTGGTGGCAGGTGCCAGTCACGCTTGACTTATCAGGATGATTCTCCCAACGCCCTTGGATAGGATCGCGGCAAGGGGTTGCGCGGCGGCAACCGGACGGTTTGCGTGCCGAGATCGACGGACAGGAGTGTTCATGCCTACGCGCGTCCGTTGTCCAATGGCGCGGGAGTCTGTCGCCGGGGTGGTGGGGCGGCCTGCACAGCTAATGCTCGGGCGCCTCGCACTGCCCATCGACATCCTGGCATTCCGGTGAAGCATCGACTTCCGGCGGTGAAGCATCGACACCAGAACAACACCGACCGCTCGGACATGTCGACGCTCAGCCGATGGGCTGGGTGCATGGCGCGGTACCGCTGGCCCGTGCTGGCTGTCTGGACACTGATCATCGCGGTTGGCGCAGCCATCTACCCGTCACTCGAGGCCCGTCTCGGCATGCCGGACTACTCGGTCGAGGGGTCGGAGTCGGCACAGGCGCAATCGCTGACCGCCGAACAGTTCCCGGAACTGGGTGCGGAACAAGACGTGATCGTCTTCTCCTCCGATCACATCACGACCGACGATCCGAGATACAGCGCCCTCGTCGAGCGCATTCTCGGCATCGTCCGGGAGCATCCCGACGTCACCGCGCTCATCGGTCCCTATGATCCGCTGGCCGGTGATCAGGTCTCCGCTGATCGCCACGTGGCGGTGGCCGTGATCGGACTCGACGGCACCGAGGCCGGCCGGGCAAGGTCGGCTCAGGAAATCCAGGACCAGGTGCGGGCGAGTTCGGAAAGCGATGGCGTCCAGGCCTATCTGACCGGCTCTTCGCCGTTGAACAATGACCTGTCCGACGTGGAAATTCAGGATCAGTCGGTCGCCGAGCTCATCGGTATCCCCGTTGCCCTCCTCATCCTGCTGCTGGCGTTCGGCGCGCTCGTGCCGGCCGTTCTTCCGATCGTTGTGGCCATGGCCGGAGTCCTCTCGTGCCTTGGCGTTCTCACGCTGCTGGCAGACCCCCTGCATCTGGACCGGTTCGTGATCGTCACCACCACGATGATCGGGATCGGAATCGGGATCGACTACGCCCTTTTTGTGGTCAGCCGCTTCCGTGAGGAGTTGGCGTCGGCAGCATCCCGGCAACCTGATCGGAAGGTCGCGGTCGCGCAGGCCGTCCGGGTTGCTCTCGACACCTCGGGGCGGACAATTGTCGCGTCCGGTCTGATCGTGATCGTTGCCCTCGGATCCATGATGGTGATCAATGGTCACATCTTTCTCGAGATTGCGGTGGCATCCACTCTCGTCGTCACCTGCTGCCTGGTCGCCGGGCTCACGCTGCTTCCCGCCCTTCTCGCGGTGCTCGGTTCCAAGGTCAACGCGGGCGCCCTGCCGCGGGCGCTGCGGCCACCGACATTCCAGGATGGTTCGGCCGGCCCCGGTAGGTGGGCGCGATGGGCAAGGTTCGTCCTGCGTCGCCCGCTTCTGCTGGGCTTGCCCGTGCTGTTCCTGCTCGTCGTCGCGGCGTTGCCGGCCGCATCGATGAAGCTGGGCATGGATCTGGGGACCGCCGCGCTGAGCCAGACACCGTCGGGGACGGGTCAACAGATCGTCGCCGAGTCATTCAGTCCCGGATCGGTGGCACCGATCACGGTGACCGTGTGCAGCAACGACGGTGCGCTGGGAACCCCGGATCTGGACGGCATCGCGGCATTCACAGAAGCGCTGAACACCGACCATCGGGTGGCACAGGTTGTCTCGGTGACCACATTCTTGGACGGCACCACGGGTGCTCATACCGCCGAGAACCTCCAGCAGGGGCTCGCGCAACCGGAGCTGCGGTCCCAGCTCGATCGGCTGGTGAACACCGATCAGGGCGGCGGGTGCACACATCTGAACGTTGTGGCGGCCGTGCCCGTCGACTCCCCGGAAGCCAGCGCGCTCGTCGAGACCATCCGCGGAACACTCGCGCCCCAGTCGCTTGCCGCAACGGGTGTGGCGGTGCAGGTCGGTGGTCTGACCGCGCAATACCTGGATCTCGCCGCCGAGACGACCGGCAAACTCCCGCTGGTCGTACTGATCGTGCTCGCTCTCTCCTTCTGCTACCTGCTGGTCGTCTTTCGGAGCCTGCTGCTGCCGGCCAAGGCAGTGCTGCTCAATCTGCTGGCCACCAGCGCTGCGCTCGGGATCACGGTCTTCGTATTCCAGGAAGGCCACTTGTCGGAGCTGCTCGGATTCAGCAGCGTAGGGACGTTGCAGGCGTTCCTCCCCGTCACGATCTTTGCCCTGCTGTTCGGACTTTCCATGGACTACGAGGTCTTCCTCGTCCGACGTATGCAGGAGGAGTGGCAGCGAAGCGGGGACAACGATCACGCCGTCGCCGTCGGCCTCGATCGAACGGCCCGGCAGATCACCGCCGGCGCCGCCATCATGGCCGCGGTCTTCGGCAGCTTCCTGGTCGCGGATGTGTTGGAGCTCAAACAGTTCGGCTTCAGCCTCGCTGTCGCTGTCATCATCGACGCAACGCTCATTCGGATGGTGCTGGTTCCCGCCGCCATGGGAATCGCCCGGCGCGCCAACTGGTGGTTGCCGCCGGCAGTGGCGCGGCACCTTCCGACGGTCCGATCCGAGTGGTCGACGCCACCGCCGGACGTGGGTGTCGAGGGCCATGACGACCTGGTCGGGCGAAGTTCGTCGGTGACGGCGACGGCACCGCCGCCACCGCCCCACCGCAAGGGCGGGCGGCATCGCGCGCCACCTCGTCCGGTCGTCGAACACCATCATCATTCCCGTTCGAAGGCCGACCAACCGGCCGCCGACGATCGCCGGCTGGTCGCGCTGCCGCCGTTGGTGAAGGACCCACGACCTGAGCCTGGCCGCCATTCCAACGATGCCGCATCACCTCACCACGCCTTGTCAAAATAACTTCCGCAGCATCCTCGCATCGCGGAATACCCCGTACCAATTACCTGAAATCGCAGATTTCGCGGTCGCCGGCCACTGCTCGCGCGCTGCCGCTGAATCCGCGTCGGCTCCCACGAACCGGCCATCAAGTTCCGGGTCCGGAGTCGTCACTGTGATGTATTTCGCACAGCATTATCTCATCCCTTATGTAGTACCCATCCATCACTGGAGAGGCAAGGACGCGCAATCATGATCATCAGACCTCAGCAGGGCAGTGCAATGGGCGTCACGGTCGAAGACTTCGATCCACGCACGGCGTCGCCGAGTGACTTCGAACTGATCAAGAAGCACATCTACGAGGACAGAATCGTTCTGCTGAAGAACCAGGATCTCTCGTCACCAGAATTTGTCCAGCTCGGCCGATCTTTGGGCGAGATCGAGGTCTACTACGAGCCCATGTACCACCACCCGGAATGCCGCGAGATCTTTGTCTCCTCAAACGTTCCGAAGGACGGGGCGCGGATCGGGGTACCGAAAACCGGTCAGTTCTGGCACGCGGATTATCAATTCATGGCCAGGCCGTTCGGCCTGACCCTCATTTACCCGCAGGTCGTACCGCAGAAGAACCGTGGTACCTATTTCATCGACATGACACAGGCATACCGACACCTACCGGCCGACCTGCGAACGGCAATTGACGGCTCGTATGCCGAACACAGCGTTCGGCGATACTTCAAGGTTCGGCCTTCGGACGTCTTCCGTCCGATCACGGATCTCCTGGAGGAGATCGAGCGGAACACACCAGCGGTCCGGCGTCCCACCGTGTTCCCACACCCGGTCACCGGGGAAATGGTGCTGTACATCAGTCAGGGCTTCACCACGGGCATCAAGTCCGCCGACGGGCAGGACCTCGGCACGGACATCCTCGAGCGCCTTTTCGTCGAGACCGGCCAACGTGACACGTCCTACACGCATCCGGGAATCCATCTGCAGACGTACCAGCACGGCGACCTACTCATCTGGGACAACCGCAGCCTCATCCATCGGGCGCTGCACACCACCACCCCGGAACCAACTGTCTCGCATCGCGTCACCGTCCATGACGAGTATCCGTTCCAAGGTTAGATCTCACCCTTGCCGGCACCGAGGATCCCCATGAACTCGATCTCACCAGCCATCAACCTCACATCACCCGGGAACCAGGCGGCCGACACCGAGCTGCTCCGGCTCGTACTGAGGCCGTATCGCCCGCACACGAGCTACCTGCGCTCTGCGCGGATCGCGGTCAGCAAGACTCCGGCCGACGAGGGTGGCCTTTCCGCACTGTGCGACTTCGAGATTCCCGAATCGTGCTACATCGACGACACGGGTCACTTCAACTCCGTTGAACTGAATATCTGCTTCAACCAGATGCTGTACTTCGTGCTCGCTCAGGCAGTTCGTCACGACCTCCTCGAAGCGTTCGCCGGCTGGACCCTGGACGACTTCTGGACCCGGCAACTGGCCGACATTCTGATCACGGATTTCCGGAGTTCCTTCAAACGGAAGATGAACGGGCGCCGATTCTCGGCCGAGATCAACGTCGACACGGTGGCCCAGTGGCAAGGCAACGACATTCGTGGACCGCTGATCGTCATCGACACCACAAGTCGATTCTGGGACGACTTCGGCGGGAACTGTGTTGCCCAGGTCAAGATCGCCATCACGGACCCGCTGTTCTCGTCCGAAGGGGCGCTTGCGTCATGACTCTCGGCTCTGGCGAGCTGTTCGCCGTCTCGCTGCGCCGGCTTCCCCCGGCCGAACGACGCGAGGCCCTTCAGACGATGGTGATCGGCGAGATCAAATCCGCGCTGTTGATGGCGGAACAGGACGAGGTACCACTGGATGCGAACTACTTCGAGCTCGGCATGAGCTCTTTGCGCGTCATCGGTGTCAAGGATCGATTGCAGAAGGAGATCGGGGGCGGTATCGACACCTCGATGTTCTTCAACCGGCCCACCGTCCGCCAGGTCGTCGACTATCTCATCAGCGAGCCGCTTTCAGATCTCTTTGCCGGTGCCGACGCGCACTCTCCCGAC
The DNA here is from genome assembly GCA_038325895.1 of Mycobacteriales bacterium. Classification (GTDB taxonomy): domain Bacteria; phylum Actinomycetota; class Actinomycetes; order Mycobacteriales; family Nakamurellaceae; genus Nakamurella. Next base: position 3,875 of record JBBQJM010000076.1, on the reverse strand, counting down.
GAGCCCAAGCCTTCCGGCGAGCGCTTCGCGGCAGCACTGCTCGACGAGCTCTATCAGGTTTGATCAAGGACTTTCAGCCCTGCGCGCCCCTGGGGGCAGCAGAGACAGGGACAGCGCAATGACTCAGACCCATGCGGCCGTGACGGCGTCCGACAACATGACGGCTCCTCCCGCGGAAGACAGGGATCGTCTCCTGCGCGAACTGCTCTTGGAGAAATACGAGCCGATCGCCATTGTCGGCGTCGGGTTGAACCTACCGGGTGGCAACAGGTCCCGATCCGGGTTCGCCGAATTCCTCCGCGCCGGGCGGACCGGGATCAGCTCGATACCCGAAGACCGCTGGGATCTGGACCATTTCGCCGCCTCCGAACCCAACGAGCGGGGGAAGGTCCACACGGTCGCCGGCGGCTTCATCGACGGCATCGATCAGTTCGATCCGCGATTCTTCAATATCTCGCCGAAAGAGGCCAACTACCTCGATCCGCAGCAGCGGCTGGTACTCGAGACGGCGTGGCAGGCATTGGAAGATGCCAATATCGACCCGACCCCGCTCCGTCACGGCAACGGGGGTGTCTACGTGGGTGTGAGCGGGGTCGACTACACCGTCGAGGTGAGCGACCTTCCCTACGATCAGCTCGGCCCGCAGATCGGTACGGGCACGGCGCACAGCGCCATTCCCGGTCGCGTCTCGTACTTCCTGGGGTGGCGTGGACCGAGCCTGGCCGTCGATACCGCCTGCTCCTCGTCCCTGGCGGCGCTGCACCTGGCGGCCGAGGGTCTGCGCCGAGGCGAATGCACCATTGCGCTCTGCGGGGGGGTCAACGTGATCCACCACCCCCGCAACCACATCGTCTTCTCCGAGGCGAACATGCTGGCCCCCGACGGTCGCTGCAAAACCTTCGACAGCTCGGCCGACGGTTACAGCCGTAGCGAGGGCTGCGGCATGGTCGTCCTCAAACGGCTCTCGGACGCCAGACGCGACAACAACAGGATTCTCGCCCTTGTCCGGGGAACCGCCGTCCGGCAGGACGGTGAAAGCGGCGGGCTGACCGTGCCCAACGGAACGGCCCAGGAGGCGGTCATGCGTGCCGCCCTGTCCCGGTCGATGCTGCGCCCGGAGGATATCCAGTACGTGGAGGCGCACGGCACCGGGACCGCACTCGGCGACCCCATCGAGATGGGCGCCATCAGTGCGATCTTCGCCAAGTCACACAGCCACGACAGACCCCTGGTGGTCGGCTCCGTCAAGACGAACATCGGCCACATGGAGGCGGCGGCCGGCGTCGGCGGCCTCATCAAGGCAGTGTTGCAGGTTGCCGAATCCGACATCTATCCCCATTTGAACGTGACGCAGCCGTCGGAACACATCCCCTGGACGGACTTCCCGGTCGTGGTTCCCTCCCAGCCGCGACCCTGGCCGACCGGCACTCGACGTGCGGTGGTGAACTCCTTCGGTTTCGCGGGATCGATCGCCTCGGCCGTCATCGAACAAGCGCCGGCGTCGGATCCCACCGCCGCGGCGCAGTCGGACCTCGTGGACGGCCCGCACGTGTTCACCGTGTCGGGGCGGACCACACAATCGCTTTCCGAGCAAATTCAGAACTTCCTCACCTTCATCGACACCTTTATCGAAGACGCGCCCGATACCGACTCCGTCGGTCCGCTCTGCTTCACCAGCAATGTTGGCCGCAGCCATTTCCCGATCCGCGCGGCTGCCGTCGTCCGCAATCGGCACGATCTGCGGACGCAGCTGGAGAAGGAACTGGGGCGTGTGTCGGCCGACCCGGTCAGCTCGCGAGCTCCCAGCAAGATTGCCATGCTGTTCACTGGTCAGGGTTCGCAATACGCGGGAATGGGCGTGGCGTTTTATTCGCGATTCCCTGAGTTTCGCGCGCACGTGGACGAGTGCGACCGTCTGTTCGCGCCGCTGCTCGGTCGATCGATTGCGGCGTTCGTCAGGGGCGACGTCGAGGATCCCGAGGCGATCAACCGGACCGAGTTCGCGCAACCGGCGTTGTTCACCCTCGAATACGCCACCGCGCGGCTGTGGATGTCCTGGGGTGTCGAACCGACCGTTCTGGTTGGTCACAGCATCGGCGAATTGGCCGCAGCCGCCGTGTCCGGTCTCTTCTCGCTGCCCGACGCGGTGACCCTGGTGTCGGCGCGCGGCCGTTTGATGCAGTCGGTGACGACCGCCGGCGGGATGGTGGACGTCGATGCCGCCGCCGACGAGGTCGGGCCGCTCCTCGCGGGATATGACGACCTTGCGGTTGCCGCGGTGAACGCACCCGGCCGTTGCGTTGTCTCCGGCGGCACCGAGTCGCTGGCCACGGTGGTTGCGGCACTGACGCTCCGTGGCATTTCGGTGAATGCCCTTCCGGTATCCCATGCTTTCCACTCGCCGCTGATGCGGGAGATCGCGGACGACTTTGGACAAGTGGTGGCCGGGATCTCCTTCCACGAGCCGAAGATCGCGCTGGTGTCCAACATCAGCGGTCAGATCGCCGATCCCGCCGAACTCTCGACGCCGGAATACTGGGTGCGACACATCCGTCAGGCAGTGCACTTCGCCGACGGCATGCAGGCGATCGAGGCGCGGGGGCGGCACATCTTCCTGGAGGTGGGCCCGTCGTCCACCCTGCTCACGCTCGGCAAGCGCTCGGTCGATTCCGGGCAACATCAATGGTTTGCGAGCCACCACCAGCGCGATGCGGACGTCGGCCTGCGTTCGGTGGCCGGTCTCTATGCGGCAGGGCTTCCCCTCTCCTGGCGCTCATTTCACCGGGGTCGTCCCCAGCAGACAATCGACCTCCCGCATCACGTCTTCGATCATCGCCGCTACTGGCTGCCCACCGATGGCAACAGGCACTCCGCTTCCGCTGTGCCCGATATGGGTTCACTGCGCCACCCCCTGCTCGGTGACGAGATCCAGCCCGAGAGCGCCGGTGCCGACCGGGAGCGCGTCTTCCGCTCGCGGATCAGAACCGACAGCCCGGGGTGGCTGGCCGAACACGTGGTGCTGGGGCAGATCATCTTTCCCGGCGCCGGTTACGTGGAGGCGCTGCTGGCGTTGTTGGACGAGGTCGACGGCAGCACTGCCCGCACATTGCGCGACATCCGCATCCACGAGCCGCTTCTCATGCCTCCCGGGCAGACCATCGAACTGTGCACTCGCATCCGTCCGGTCGGGGACGCAGCGGTCGATATCGACATTTCGACGCGCACCCACACCCCGGATGGCGTGATCGAACGGGTGCACGTCACCGCAGCGGTCGCCGGCAGCGCCGAGGAACCGCGAGATGCCGACCGGCTCAGGCACATCGTGGCCGAGCTGACCGCACTCGCAGGGCCGACGAATGTCGATGTGGACCCGGCCGCCATCGAAGACCGCTACGCCGAATTCGCGGAGCTGGGGCTGCACTATGGCCCACAATTCCAGCGGATCCAGTGGCTCGAGCGGCACGGCGACACGGTTCGAGCGCAGCTGCGCGGCCGGCGGACCGGCGCCATGGAACAGCTGCCACCAGAGATCCTGGACAACGCGATGCAGGCCGTGACCGCCCTCATCGCGGATGGGCAGACCTACCTGCCCGTGCGCTTCGGTCGTTTGCGGTTGCTCAGCAAGCCCAAGTCGGCAACACTTCGCGCCGTCTTGCGACTGGCCGGCGGCAGCAATGACGACGAGATGAGCGTCGACCTACTGCTCTTGGATGGTGACCGCCCGGTCGCCGTCGTCTCCGATCTCGGCCTGAAGAAGGTCAAGCGGGCGACCGCGACATCGGCGCGCAACGGCTCTGCCCCCGAGACACCCCAGAGGAATCAGTCACAACGCGGAGCAGGCGACCGCGGCCGGTTGGGCGACGCTCGCTTCGGGC
>JBBQJM010000075.1:0-11160 GCA_038325895.1 Mycobacteriales bacterium | reverse complement strand
TGTCAGGGCTGCTCCCGTCCGTCCCGGCACCTCCCGGGATAGACTGCCCTCAGCTCCACTGCCCCGCTGCGACAAGGTCAGCGGCGAAGGTCTCTCACCTCCACTCGCAGCAACAGCGCCTCATGGCGCACATCCACAGGTATTGACTATTGCTCCGGGCGTCCTCGGTACCCACCGGCAAGGGCAGCGGCGATCCCCGCGCGCAGTGAACAGCACAGCGGGGGGTGGTCGTCGAGGGATCGGTGTGTGCCGACATCAACGGGCGGGGCAACGGGAGGTGGAAACGGATGCGTCGATGGGTTCGCCTTGGTGCCGTGACCGTGGTGGTGACTCTCCCATGATGGAACGAAGCAGCGCCTGGCTCACCCGCGGCGCCGCCAAGAACGACGCCTGGCCAAAACTCCGCGCCAGAGGGATCAACCTGCGACGACTGTGCGCGACCGGTCTGACCCGCACCCGGCGGACAGCAAATCGCCACATAAACCCCGGCCGGGGGGACGGGAACCCCGCTTGACCCCGACTCCACCATTCCAAAACAGGACTCAAGATTCACGGCTCTGCCGCTTCAGCCCTCTGGACGGTACCAACGTGCCGGAAAGTACGTCCTTCGTCGCTCTCCGCATTCGCGGAGTCTCCACTTCATTGGTTCTTCACTGAGCGGCCGCACAATTGGGGGAATCCGTTGGTTTGCTAGTAACATAGAGCTCGACGTGGCAATCCTGAGGGGGACCAGCACGGATCGCGACATCGAAGTCGGCAGTCCTCAATCGTGCGCTCCCAACATTTGATCAGACGCCGACTTCTGGGGGAGCGACAAGTGGAGATTCCGAGACAGCAAGCGCACGGCGGTCCTCGCACGAGTGACGACTCGGTTCGAGACGAGAGTGTCCGGCGTCCGGGCAGCGATGGGGTGTCCGTGGGCGGGAAGCACCGGGCTCAACTGCCCCAGGTTCACAGTCTGCTTGAAGCAGCGTTCCACGCACTGGACCAGTCGGGCGCACCATGGATGCTGTTACGGGGCGAGAAGGATCTGGGCCGCCCAGTCGGTGATGTCGATGTGCTGGTGGCAGGGCCCGCCGTCGACTCGGTGTTGGACGACTTGCTCGACCGTGTCGGGTTCCGACGCATTGTCGCTTCCGGCCACGGGGAACATCGCTTCTACTTCGCCTATGACGGGCACTGGGGCATGTGGCTGAAGCTCGACATCGTCGGTGCCCTCAGCTTCGGGGGACTTCAACAGTGGGAGACGCCGCTGGCCGAGGTGTGCCTGAACCGCCGCAGACGAGTTGGTCCGGTGTTTCTGCCCGCGCCCGACGATCAGGCGTGGCTGTACTTGCTCCATCTGCTCCTCGACAAGGGTGAGATCAGCAGATCGCGCGCAGTCGCGGTTGCCGAGGCCACATCGCGTGCATGCCCCGGAGGACCTGTATCGGATTGGATCGACAGCCAATTCGGCGTCGGACGAGCGCAAGCCCTTGTGGAAACCCTGAAGGCTGGGCGGTTCGATGATGTCCCCTCAGTCGCTGCCGCCATGTCGGCCCGTTTGAGCACCCGAAGTCCGTTGCGCAGCCGAGCGATCGCGATGAAGCACCGAGTGCTACGACGGATCGCCACCCCGACTTTGGCCCATCGCGCCGGCCGAGGGCTGAAGGTTGCTGTGATGGGCCCGGACGGAGCAGGCAAGACCACCTTACTGAACGGCATTGGCTCCGACTTCCCCGTGCCCAGCAAGTATGTCTATATGGGCATGTGGCAGGCGAGTCGCTCAGACTGGGTGGCGCGCCGGATACCGGGAGGGCGAGTGGTCCAAAAGATGTTTCGCCTGATCCGTGGCGGAGCCATCAGCGCTTACCATCGCTCTCGAGGGCGCTTGGTCCTGCTAGATCGAGTTGCCTACGATGCGTTGTTGCCAGGTTCTATCGACAGCAGCATCGGCGGCAAGGTCATCTCGACTCTCGCGTTGCGTCTGGCCCCCAAGCCCGACCTCTTGTTTGTCCTCGACGCGCCAGGCGAGCTGATGTTCGCCCGGAAGGCAGAGCATTCGGTCGAGACGCTCGAGAGCTGGCGTCTCGCGTACCTGCGGCTGGCCGAAAGCATTCCAGATTCGGTCGTGATCGATGCCACCGAGAGCGCCTCCGAGGTCCGGCGCCGTGCCACTGACCTTGTGTGGCGGAGACTATCCACGCTCGTACCTGCGGGCGACAACAACCTTCTGGGTACCCAGGAGCCGGCCGCATGACCGATCTCCCGCGACCGGGTCCAGCGTCCGTCGGTGACGCACTCGACCTAGCTGACGATTCGCTCACCCTGCACCTGTGGCAGCGGCTCGATTGGCGATTCCTGATGCCCGACCCACAGCCGCGGAGGGTGGGATACGCCGGGCCGATCGACCACGAGACGCTGCGAGCGATCCAGCTATTGGATGTGGGCGCCGTTGACATCGACAATTCGGCCGATTTGGACAATCCGCGGGATGGCTGCGATGTGATCTTCCTTCCGGTTCCGACCTCGGAGAACCTCAGGCTGGCGTATGCCATGCTGCGGCCGGGAGGCTGGGTGTGTCTACAGGTCCGGCGGGGCGGGCCGGGCAAACGGACAATCGGTGGCTGGCACCGTGCCGTTCGGCGGACGGGATTCCACGATGTCAATGCGTACTGGCACGCACCAACCTTGGACGCCTGCTCGCGGATTGTGAGGCTCGACGCAGCCACCGGGGTGAGGAACACTCTGAAGCGGCATGAGGGTCTCAGATTCGGTCAGGCCAAGTCCGCCGTGGCCAAGGTCGTCTTTCGCGCGGGGCTGCTGCCGTTCGTGGTTCCGGAGGGCAGCGTCATCGGTCTCCGCCCGACCCCGGTGAGCGTTCGACCCCGATGAACATTGTCGATCACGTTCTGCGCGAGCACTTCGAGGACTTCGAACTCGCGTCGTACGGCCTTGGCCGACGTTTTGAAACGGTGCTGTTGACACCGCAGTTCACGACCTCACGCCACGTTGTTGCTCTGGTATTCAACCCGGGGCTGCCCGATCCATTGCTCGTCGTCAAGGTTCCTCGTCAGCCCGGCGACAACGAAGGTGTCCTCCGCGAGGCGCGCATATTGCGGGAGCTAGCGGCGCTGTCCGAGGGTGACGTCGCGGGTATCCCCGAGATTGTAGGGACTGTGCAGGTCGGCTCGCAGACCATTCTGATCGAGACCGCGCTCAGTGGGGCTCCGCTGGATCCTGCGCGTGTGGCTGCCGATAGAGCCGCTGCCATCGAGTCAGGTACACGCTTCGTCAACACGCTACCGACGACTCGCCGGGCGGAGGCCAATATCGACTGGTACGACCGGAACATCACCGTGCCTCTTGATGCGCTTGCCCAGCTGACTCACGGGAATGGCGAGGTTGCTGCGCTCCGTGACCAAAGCCGTCACGTTCTGGCGCCGCTACAGTCTTCGTTACTACCGGCGGTGGTCGAGCACGCTGATCTGAGCCATCCGAACTTGTTCGTGCTCCCGGACGGCAGCCTGCAAGCAGTCGACTGGGAGCGTGCGACGACGGGTGGCGTACCCGGCCATGATCTGGTGTTCTTCCTCCAGTACGTCAGCGAATCGGCAGCTTCGGCGTATACGAGAAGACGTCAGATAGCAGCATTCGACGACGCGTTCGGATCCCGTGGCTGGGCCACGGGAGTGCTCCGGGAGCACCTGAGCCGTCGGGGCGTCGATCCTGATCTGCTGCCTCTCCTGGTGGTTGCCACCTGGGCTCGATCGGCCGCGACATTGGCAGGCCGTCTTGGTCATCTGAATCACTCCGGCCGGAACGATGTGGCTCAGCGATCGGCGGCTGTTACCGCCGACCGGGATTTCTGGTTGTGGCGACATGCGATCGAGGTGACATCCGGCAGTCGGTGACGCCCGAGCGGGGGCAGCTGACTGCGGCGACGCCACCCAGGCAACCGATGTGTCGTTGGTGATTTGCTCTGCGTTCACGGAGGGTTGGCACCGAAGTGCCCCCGCTGGTGAATGATCGACTGTGTGAGAACAGCGAACATCAGAGTTGAGCGGGGCGCGGGCGCGATCGCAGCCTTGCCTGGGACAGTGGTCTGTCGGTGCGGGCACTTACCTCATTTTCACGAGCACTACCGGTCAGGCTCGGACTGTGCCGGCGATCGTTGCGCGTGCACGCGATTCCGCGCCGTCGTCGTGGCCAGCCGATCGGCAGATCACGGCGAAGGACCTCTCCGTCCACCGATGCGAGGACATCGAGTCGAGCCCCAATTCGGGGCCAACAATCGGTTGTCGCCATTTATCGGTCGATCGACCGCTTAGGGACAACTCACGACCGACCAAGGGCGACCAAAACACGCGCCACTTCCGGGTAGGCAACAGCCAATACGGCAGCGACGACGGCGAGACCGGCGAGCACGATGATCACCAGGGCGAGAATGGGGCTCAACCCCAGCATCAATAGGCCGCCACCGACCACTGCCACTGCGGCCCCGCATAGCACGGCGGGCTCAATCGCACGCGCCAGTTCCCGCCAACGGAGGCCAATAACTCGGGCCGCAAACGTCTGCATTCCGACGGAAAAAACGATGGCGACTATGAGCTGGGCCCACGCGATACCGAGGATCCCCCACCGAGCTGCGACGAGGAGGGCCGGGACGAGAATGGCCAGTCTGACCAGCGACAGCCGGACGGAGAGGCCCGGTCGACCGGTTGCTTTGTAGATCTCGTTCGCGCCTGTGCCCAGAGACCTCGCCGCGGCATACAAGGAAAGGAGGACCAACGGTACGACCGCCGGGATCCAGGCTGGTCCGAACACCACTGGCACGACATACGGTGCCACGACGGCCAGCCCAACACCTGCACACACGCCGTAGAGGGATTGGACCTGGACGCTCTTGAGGTACCCCCGCCGGAGCCGCTCCGGGTCGTCGCGAGCCCGGCTGTACAGCGGGAAGGTGACCGTCGACAGAACGAAGAACACATTGATGATCACCAACTCGGGAAGCCTGAAGGCGAGTGTATAGTAGCCGAGCGCTTCGGCCCCCAGGAGTGCGCCGACGATCAGGTAGTCGATATCGAAAATCAGCTTGGCGAGGAGTGCGCTGCCGGCGACCGGGAAGCCGTAGTTGAAGATTGTTCGCAGCTCGGCCCGATCCACTCGCCAGAACTGCAGATGTGCTTGTTCCGGAAGCAATATCCAGCCCGCCAAGGCATAGCACGCTGTTCCGGCCAGCGTCCCCCACACCAGGGACCATGCGCCCTGGCCAGCGAGTGCCAGACCAATAGTGACGCCGCCGGTCACAAAAGCCCGTATGACGGTCGCAAGCGTCAGCCGTTGGAACTGGAACTCTCGTCGCATGAGCGCCTCCGGCACGGCACCCAGGGACGATGCGAACAAGGAGACCGCAAGTATGCGTACCAAGGGCGCGACATCGGGACGGTGGAAGAACGCACCAATTGCGGGTGCCGCGAGTGTCGTCGTCACGACCAGCGCGCAGCCGGTCAGCACAGAGATGAGCAAGGCAGCGCGTGATGTACCTGCTCGCCGCGGAAGGTAAACCAGCGCTTGGGCGACGCCTCCGTCGGCAATGGCATCCGCGTAGGCCATCAGCACCAGAGCCAGCGCAACCAGCCCGTATTGTTCGGGAGACAGCAGCCGGGCCAAAAGCACCGTGGTGATCAGCACGATGGTCTTGCCGACCGCCTGCGCGAGGCCTTGCCACATCGCACCCCTGGCACCGATGCGTTCCAGCGTTCCAGGGGTCTCCCGACCAGCCGACGCTGATTCCACTGCCGCCGGGAAGGAGGCGATTCGTCGATCGTTATGCCGGCCCGTCGAATTGAATCGGTTCGTGAGCAGGTTCCGCGACACCCACGACTGATGAGGCGCTCGGTGACGTCCTCGTTCTCGCTCTCTCAGCACTCGGCTGTCACCATCTCCTGCCTTCCGACCGCGCCGCTCCGGTTGGGACTGGCGCCGCCCACCACGCGGCGGTATGCGCTGTTCGCGGGGTCGCCCGTCACCCTCCTCGACGGTCAGTTCATATCAGAACCAAACGACCCGACGCTCATGCCGTCTCTTCGAGACCGCGTGCTCCGTTGAACACCTCATCAAGGTCCAGACGGGGTGCCGGCCATTCCCGCGCGGTTCCACGGTTGGCCCAGCTGCCCGTGAGGGCACGTGCGCGTTTGCGCTCGGCCAGGATCGTTCTGAGCACTCTCGTGCCATCAGCGAAAGTCCGAAGGTTGCTCACGCCGAACATGCGCCGCAATTCGACGCTGGGCACTTCGGCGATCCGCACGCCTGCGGCCGCCATACGGCAGTTGATCACGGTTTCAATCTCGAACCCGTCACCCCAGATCATCCCGGATTCGGGCGCTTCGGCATCGATAGCCGGAAGATCCAAAATCGGGACTAGATCACGCCAGAAGGCGTTGTATCCGTAACAGAGATCGGAGAACCGGGTACCGAACGCCGCGTTGGCGACGACGTGTAGCCAGCTGTTGCCCCAACGGCGGACAGGAGTGATGTCCTCGCTCCCGCCGCCCGCAGCGAACCGCGACCCCTTTGCGAAGTCCGCACCGTCGGTGAGCGCGGACACGAATCGTGAGATCTCCGCAGGGTCGGCAGAGCCGTCGGCGTCGAACATGACCAGGATGTCTCCGGTTGCGGCGGCAAATCCGCAAGCGAGAGCATTGCCTTTGCCTTTGCGAGTCTGGCGCACAACCCGAATGTCGGGCATCACTGAACGAGCGACGTCAACCGTGCCGTCGACCGATGCTCCGTCGACCAAGATCACTTCGTGAACCTGCGGCAGTCGCGGTAGCACTTGCCGGAGATTGTTCGCCTCGTTCTTGGCGGGAACGATTAGTGAGACCGTCGGCGCGATTCCGCGGTGAATGCGCTCCCCAGGGAATGGAACAATTGACAAATCAGCCATGACGATTTCCCCCAGCGCTGTAGTAGTCAAATAGCCCAGAGGTTGCGGGCCGGGCAATTTCCAACTGAACCGTCGGAGACGCTCCCCGGTGGGCGCCTCCTGCGGTTGACACCGCGCACGTTAACACTCGGAACCTTACCACCGTCGGGTGCAAGGTCCAATACAGATTGGCCATCGTGACGACACACCGTCATAGTTCGCGATCATAAGGGTGATAGATACTCGATGGCGTAGTCGCTGTCAAGTTCCTGGTTGCAGTGCCCGGACGCGGTTCACCCGCCCGAAACATCGCAGTGGCCCGCCTTGGTCGCAGGCAAAGATTCTTTATCAGAAACGTAACGTTGGGAACTGACAGAGCGATAGGCGTGACCCGCTTCGAATCTCCCCGGTTGGACACAACTGCCGAGCGAATGCTGCGCGTCGTCGGGGAGCGGAAAGCGATGAATCTTCCGCGCCTCTTGATGATCTTGCAAGCCACTCCGATGCGTGCTGCATCAAGTTGGCGGAATCGCCCGACTGACCGCGGCGCTCGGCGAGCACGACTGGTGAGTCGCGGATGGGAGCTGGGGTCGCCCCGCGAGGACCTTCGCATGCAATCAGGCTCCGCAGCCGTCATGCTCGGCGGCGGGCGCTCCACTCGGCGCGGAAATAGAGCACCGGTCCGGCGGCGAAGCCTGCCATTTCGTGCGCCCACGCGCCCTTGGGTACGACGGTTCCTCGCTCCAAGCGTGCACTCGTGTCCGATCGTATCGCCATGATTTTGCGCGCGCCGCCCGGCAGCCGACGCAGAACCTGCGATCGGGTCGACCGGCCCCGAATGTACTTGGTCACGAAAGCCGACAGTCCTGTGCCATAGCCGAACATCTGCTTGAGTAAGGCCTGGCGATCGGCTCGATGGTGATGCCACACTACCGCCGCGGGCTGGTAGACGATCGCGTGACCAGCCAACAACATTCGGACGAACATGTCCAAATCCTCGCCACCGCGTGTCTTGGTGCCCGCGCCGAGCGCCTCGTCGAATCGCCCGACCTCGGCCAGGAGCGCTCTGTCGAAGGCGAAGTTGGCTCCTGTTCCGAAGATTCCGGGCGAGTACGGATACAGCGCGGTGTCCCGCCGATTCTCGGCCATGTCGAAGATTTCGGCTTCGCACCGGGTCGACCAAGAGGGAGACCGCGCGTCGAAGTAGGCTTCCGCTGCGCTGGTGATGCTGGCAGTGCAGACAAGCCCGGTCACGCAACCCACACCGGGTCGGAGCTGGAATCCGCGAATGAGACCTTGCACCCAACCTGGATCGACCGCGACGTCGTCATCGGTGTATGCCAGGTAGGTGCCCGTGGCAGCCGCCAGACCGCAGTTCCTCGCGGCCGACAGGCCCGCGCGGGGCTCCCGAAGGTATCGAAATCGGGGGTCCCCATCTGCGATGGCCTCTACCAGTGCTTGTGTCGTGTCATCTGTCGGGGCGTTGTCGACGACCAGGATCTCGACGTGCGGGTACGTGAGCGCTGTCAACCTGCTCAGACAGTCAGCCAGCACCTCAGTTCGATCGCGTGTACAGACGACGATCGAGACGACTTCGTCGCACACCACGTGGTTTGGGCAAGTGTCCGTCGCTTCCGGCAACGCGGTCGCGGATTCCAGGTTCGGCAGACTCTCCACAGCAAGGTGCTGTGCGATTCGTTCGGCGAATTCGATCCCGGCCGCATCGGCGAACAGGCCCAGGTCGAAGCAGTCGGGCGCGACCAGAGCGATTCGGTACCCCAGCGGTTCGCCGTGCAGCCGAACCAAGGCACGCACCGATGTGTGCTCCGGCGCCGGTGGGATGACGTAACTCAATTGCGGGGAACCAGCGAGCTCGACCTCACAGCACCAGATCCCGGCGCCCACATCTTCCGGCACATGGCCCGCGGTCACGGAGTCCGCCGCATCCGCTGCGAGATTGCTCCTGCGTAAACTCATTGCGCCCTCATCACGATCTGTCCCAGAGACACTTTCGTAGCTTTCCAGCGACGGCCGTCCGGACCCGGTCCGTCCAATGGATGGGCGAACGCGCACCTGTGCGGTCAGCGCCGATCACACGGTGACCGCAGTGTCTGCCTCACAAGATAGCCGATGACGGCCCCTGACCAGGACGCTTCCGTCGTGGGAGGCTGGCCGATCGTCTGCGGGACGGGCCTCGGGCCAGGATCAGTTATCGTCGTTCGAATGAAGCTGCTCTACGTGGCGGAGAGCATTCCGAACCGAGATCCCTTGCTGGGGGACGGAAGTTCGATGATTCCCTACGAGGTTGTTCTCGCGCTTCCCGCGGAGGTGGGGGTGACCTTGCTGACCTTCCGCAGTGATGTGGCTGTACCGCCGGAAATTCTTCGGCGATGCGACGATGTGATCGTGCTGCCGGTTCGGAGTGGGCGCACGGCGTTGGCACGGTCGATTGTCAGCAAGCTGCAGGTGGGTGCGGAAGAGCGGGCGTCCAGCCAAGCCAGGAGTCAGGTTCAACGATGGTCGGTGCGGACAGACGGCGCGTTGTTACATGGTCCTCATGTGATGTTTCTCGCCCATCAGGTGCAAGGGCCGGTTGTCATCCAATCGGTGGATCCCTGGTCGCTGCGTATCGGTATGGAAAGCCGACTCGCCCACGGTTGGCGCGCTGCATACCGTCGGCGAAAGGCGCGACAGGCCCTGGCGGTCGAACGATCCCTCCCACCCCGCGCACGGCTGCTGACTGTCGGCGCCGAGGATGCACGGTCCTGGTCGCTCGAGATCGGTCGACAGGTTCGCAGCATCCCGAACGGAGTGGAACCGACGTCCCGGCCGCCGCGTGTCGGAGGTCCGCCCGTGGTGTGCTTCACCGGCAGCCTGAATTACGGGCCGAATATCGACAGCGCACAGATCCTGATCACAACGATTGCGCCGCGAGTGTGGCACCACATGCCCGACACCAAGTTCGTGATCGCCGGACGTCAGCCCGGACCGGACATGCTCGCGTTGGCCGGTGAAAGGGTTGAGATTCAAGCGAATGTCGCATCGATGACCGACGTGTTCCATGGCGCCGACGTGGCCGTTTTCCCAGATGAGCATGGCTTGGGGATCCGAAATTCGGTCGGCGAGGCCCTGGCATCTGGCCTCCCTGTCGTGGCGACGCCCGAGGCCGCCCGGGAGCAACCGGGGCACCGGCTGCTCAGCGTCCTAGCCAACAAGGAGGACATGGTCGCCCGTATTCTGGAGTTGCTGAGAGCGGCTTTGGACAATTCGCAGAGGGATTCCTCGTCAATCTGTGCGCAGGCGCACGCCGACGAATGGCGAACGACGTCGCTTCCACCTGCCGAAACCAGGACCTGGCATGCGGTCGCTCTCGATTACCTCGCCGAGTTGACGGCCGCCGGTGCGTCAGCGACGCTGACCGGGCGGCGCCGCACCGCGTCGAACGCTCACAGCTCTGAGACGCTATAGCCTGGCGTAAGGTCTTGGAATCGCCCTCTCGATCCAATAGAGCGTAGTGTGACCTGCGCTAGGCCAAACGGGTAAACCCATAGCTGAATCTGCATCAATGCGGTTCTCGAGACCGCGATTGTGTAACACTACGCACTCAGGCTGCGATTTGAGCGGCGGACGGCTTTGGAGCACTGCGCCAGAAGCCGCTGGGGGAACCAGGGACTCGGCATCGACTGATCGTCGCACGTTCGATCCGAGCACATGTGCCTGGCGACCTCGACGGGCACCGTCGCCCCAAATGGAGCGGCACCTCACCGGTTGGAGTTGACCTTTTGTTGAGCAACGATCACACGGCGGCGGCGATCCTGGACCGCGGTGACCATGTCGACGATTCGACACCACCGGCCGACGCGCGGCACGAGGCCCAGCTACGGACTGCCAGAGCCCGACTGGCCGTTGGAATCGTGAGCCTGGCTGCCCTGGCGATCGGGCTGTTCGGCCTGGCCGTCAATTGGGACGGCGGTCGCGCCCTGGGCCTCGTGGTGTTCTGTTTCGTTGGCATCGGGGCTGCGCCTTGGCAGCTCAGTGTCTGGCTGCGCCTGCCGAGCCGGCTGACCTTGAGTGTGCTGACGAGCCTGATCGTGCTCATCCTGATCTCGACTCCCATGTTAATGACCGGAATCTGGTCGCCCGCGGTCACGATCCTGATTGTCGGTGCGGCCAGCGTCGCCATGCACGTTCTCGGGCTGCACCGCGCGGTCATTGATATGCGGATGCGCACGGCCGGGTTGGTCCCCACC
>JBBQJM010000074.1:0-11225 GCA_038325895.1 Mycobacteriales bacterium | reverse complement strand
GGCTCGGGCCGGACGCGGGCTCGGGCCGGACGCGGGCTCGGGCCGGACGCGGGCTCGGGCCGGGCAGAATGGTCAGATGCCCGTCGTGATGTCCCGACCCGAGTTCGAGGAACTGGTCTCGGAAGCGCTCGACCTGATCCCCCGTGAATTCACCCGGGTGATGGACAACGTCGTCGTGCTGGTCGAGGACCATCACCCCACCCAGTCGCTGTACGGGCTCTATCACGGGGTGGCGCTCACCTCGAGGACCTCGCAGTATTCCGGTCACCTGCCGGACACGATCACGATCTACCGCGACCCGATCCTGACGCACTCGCGGGACGTCGAGGCGGCGCGGGAGCAGGTGGCCACCACCGTCATCCACGAGATCGCCCATCACTTCGGCATCGATGACGACCGGTTGGAGGAGCTGGGCTGGGGCTGACGCGCTTGCACGGTGCGGGCTGGTCGGGGTCGCCGTTCGATGATCACCATTTCGGGACCGTCAAGCGTGTGCTACACCCTCCCAAGTCCCGACCCGGTGATCATCCGGGAGGCGTTGCTGCCAACGCCCGACTACGCTGCTGACGCCTGAATCCGTCCGTCCGCACCCAGGAGCCGACCATGCCCACCATCGCCGTTGTCGGGGAAGTCGTCGCCGATGCCGTGCTGCCACCGGACGGAATCGTCGACGGTGCTGCGCATCTCACTGTGCACCCCGGGGGCGGACCGGCGAACACGGCGGTCGCGCTGTCCCGACTCGGCACCACCGCGCGGTTCGCGGGCCGGCTGTCCGGCGGGGCGCTCGGCGCGTTGTGCCGCGCCAAGCTGGATGAGTCCAAGGTCGACCTGAGCGCATCTGAGACGGCAACCGAGCCCGCCACGCTGGCCATCGCGAGGCTGGACGCCACTGGCGCCGCCTCCTACGAGTTCTATGTGGACGGCACCGCCGACTGGGCCTGGACCGATGAGACGCTGGCGCCGCTGATCGATGGCCCGTTCCCCTCGTACGGGCCGCCGGTCGCGATCCACACCGGAACGCTGGCACTGGCGTTGCAGCCCTCGGGCATGATCATCGAGCGGCTGCTCGACCGGGCTCGGGATGCGATGACGGTCTCGATCGACCCGAATCTGCGCACGCTGCTGGTGCCGGTGGATTCCTACCGGCTGTGGATCGACCGGTGGGCCCGGCTGTCCGACATCGTCCGGCTGTCCGAGGACGACCTCGACCAGCTGTGGCCGGGTTGGACCCCCGAGCAGGCCGCCGCGCACCTGCACCGGTGCGGTGTTCCGTTGGCGGTGGTCAGCCTGGGTGCGGCCGGTGCGTTCGCCTCGTTGCGCGGCGAGCAGGTCCGGGTGCCGATCGCGCCGACCGTGCTGGTGGACACCGTCGGTGCCGGCGACTCGTTCCACGGCGGGCTGCTGCACTTCCTGGCCGAGAACGACTACCTCGGCGGCCGGTTGGACACCCTCACCGCCCAGGGCCTGGTCCAGGCGCTGACGTTCGCCTCCCGGGTATCGGCCATCACCTGCTCGCGAGCGGGTGCGAACCCACCGTGGGCCAGCGAACTGCTGGTCTGACCCGCGGTCCGGTTCTCCGGCCGGCTCGTCACATCACACTCGTCACATCACACTCGTCACATCCAGTGCGAGAACATCCCCTGCCGCGGGTGCCGGACGGTCACCGAGCCGCTCTTCTTGACGCCGGTGAGAATCAGCGTCATCGGGCCGGTACCGCGGGCCGGCGGGACCTTGTTGTTGATGTGGCCGCCGCGCATCTGCAGACCCTCGACTCGTACGACGCTGCCCTTGGGCACCACGAATTCCGCGGCGCCGCCGTAGTTGGACCGGAATTCGATGGTCACGGTTGGCGAGATCAGTTGCGCGGCAGTGAAATCCAGCCGAGTACTGGCGCCCGTGCCGCCGATCGCGATGAGCGGCGGAGCCGTCCAGTAGCCCTTGAAGGTCCGCGAGCCCCAGCCGGTCAACTCCAGGACTCCTCCGGTGTGGTCGGCGGCAACCGCCCCGGAGAAGCCCGGCACCGGGCGATTCGGCGCACCGGCAACCATCTGCGCGTCGTCCACGGATCGCCCGGCGATCTGCAGGCCAGGGAGATCGAGCAGGACGGCGTTCAGATCGCCCCTGGTCCGGGCCGAGATGACCTTGGCGCTGCGCTCGGTGTACTCGTTCAGGTCGATCAGGCCGCGGCCGGTTGCCTTCTCCAGCAGCGCCAGCACATGGGAGCGTTCGTCGTCGGACACCCGGAGATCCCTCGGATCGATCGCCGGCCCACTCATGCCGACCAGAATAGTCAGCGCCGCGGCATATCCCCGGCAGTTCGGCAACGGCCTCGGAACTGCGATCACGATCGCGGTCGGACGTCACCCTCGGCGGGCGTCGGGTTGTCCGCCCTGAGCACGGTGTCCCCGCCGGCCGGGCCGTCGGCCAGGCCGTCGTCGAGCTGAGGTCCACCGACGGCGGTGCCGGTCCAGGTCAGCGCGGACCAACCGGTGGCGGACCCGCCGACCATGTTGACCACCCCGGTGTTGTGCAGCGGTCGGCGCATCCCAAAGGTGTCCCGGACATTCGCGGCGCGCACTGATGCCCAGAACCGGAGGATTGCGCCGTGCGCGACGATCGCAGCGCCACCGTCCGGCCCTGCGACGGCGTTGGTCTGCCGTTCGATCTCCTCGACGACCGCGTCGAACCTGCCCAACACGGCCCTACCGTCGGGTCCTCCTGGCATCCGTACCTCCAGCCGGCCGTTCATCCAGGCCGCCATGGTGGTCAGGTACGCGCGCACTGCCTCGTCGTCGCCGCGCATCTCGAGCTCACCGGCCTCGATCTCGCGCAGCCCGTCGCGGATGACGATCTCCAGCCCGCGCTCGGCGGCCAGGGGTGCGGCGGTGAGCTGCGCCCTGACCTGCGGCGAGGTATACAGGACGTCGATCCGCTGCCCGGACAGTGCCGCGGGCAGGGCCGCCGCTTGTTTCGTGCCGAGGTCGGTGAGCCCGGGGCCGGGAACGGCGGTGTCCAGCAAACCGAGCAGATTGGACGGCGTCTGACCGTGCCGGATGAGCGCCAGGTGCATCAGGCCCAGTCACCCCGCTGCCACTGCTGCACCCGATCCGATGCCCGCAGATACGACTCGAGCGTGGCATACCGGGCTGCGGGGTCGTTCTTCCCGTCGATCCTGGGGTACGACCCGAGCCAGCGGTGCAACACGGACCTACGGATCAGCGCGGCCAGCACGTCGGCCATCGCTTCGTCCTGCAGGTGGCCGTCGGCGTCGACCAGAAAGACGTACTCGCCCATCTTGCTGCGAGTCGGGCGGGATTCCAGCCGGGTCAGGTTGATCCCGCGGGAGGCGAATTCGGTCAGCGCCGCGAGCAGGGAGCCCGGATGGTTGTCCACCGACAGCACCAGTGACGTCCGGTCATTGCCGGTCGGCGGCGGCGCGGCACCCGGCCTGGTCAACAACACGAAGCGGGTCACCGCATCGCGAACCTCGCCGATGTCGGTGGCCAGGGATTCCAGCCCGTACCGCGGCCCGGCGACCGGAGCGGCGGCAGCGGCGTCCAGGGAACCATCGGCAACCGCGGCCGCGGCCGCGGCGTTCGACGCCGACATCACCACCTCGGCGTCGGGCAGGTTCCCGGCCAGCCACGGTCGGATCTGCGCATGCCCGTGCGGGTGCGCGCCCACCGAACGGACCTGCGCCAGCGAGGTGCCGGGCCGGACCAGCAGGTCGAACGTCACCGGCACATAGGCCTCCGCGGTGATCATCAACGGCTCGCCATGGGTGAGTTCGTCCTGGGTCAGCGGGACAGCGCCCTCCACGGAACTCTCCAGCGGCACGACGGCTGCCGCGGCCGCACCGGAGCGAACGGCGGCGATGGCCACCGACACCCCCGCGACGGGGTCCAGGACGATCGACCCGGCAGCCCCAACGTCCGGACTGCTCGCCGCACGCTGCATCAGGAATCGGGCGGCCTGCTCGGTGAAGGTGCCTTCCGGCCCCAGGTACGCCCAACGGTGGTCCACACGGGTCACCCTACGATGTGCCGCGCCGGCCGACGGTCGATCGGGCTGCAGGGCGCAGAGAGAACGCCGAGGTCAGGCACGCGTTCCGGTCTCCGGGGGCTGCGCCTGCAGCTGGGCCAGTACCGCGGGATCCTGCGCTTCCATCCAGGCGATCAGATCGCGGAACGGCACGCAGTATGTCTCCGGCTGCCCGCATTTCTCCAGGATGAAATTGGTCAACGCGGTTTCGTAGGCGTTGTTGTTCCAGGCGTTGAAGTGATTGCCCAGGATCAGCGGTCCCCGGTTGCCGTTGAAGGCAGCGTTGTACATGTCGTCATAGGTGGCCTGCACCTGCGCCGCGTCCGCCGCGGACTGATCGGGTGTGACACCGTCGCTCGATGCGTTCCGCTGGGAGTAGTAGAAGTTGTAATCCATGGCGATCTGCATTTTGTCGGTGCCATGGATCGGGAACGTCGGCATGCCCAGCGCCCAGATCCCGTACTGCGGCGACTTACTCGGCCAGGAAATACCGGTGCGGGTGAACGACGTGTCGTAGGTCATGTTGTGCGCGATCAGTGCCGGGAACAGGTCCTCCGCGTGACCCTCCAGGCACGGGGTCCGTTCGCCCTTGACCTCGGAACCGTCGAACACCAGGTCGGGCATGCTCACCCCGGGATTGTTGGCCTTGACATTCTTGACCAGAGCGAAGAACTGATCGAGTTCGTTGTTCCAGTCCGCGGTTGTCCACGCGTTCCCGCTGGGCTCGGCACCTTCGCAGAAATGCCCGTTGAAATGGGTGCCGATCTCGTTGCCGGCGCTGTAGGCCTGGTTCAGGTCGGCGATCTCCACGGGGAGGTCGGCCGCGGTATTCCAGTTGATCGAGGATCGGCCGGGGCTGTGTCCCGGACCCTGGTAGGCGTTCTTCGTCACGTCGGAGAGCATGTACGTGCCGGACAGGAAGCCGGTGAAATGGAACGGGACCTTGCTGGCCACATCGAACCAGTGCTGCCATTTCTCGTGCCAGCCGACACCGTCGAAGCTGACCACGATGAATTGCGGCGGCTTCTCACCGGGCACCAGCTTCTTTGGCACGAAGCCGTCGGGCAGTGCCGCGCCTACCGCCGCCGTCGGCGCGGGGGCGCTAGTCGGTGCTGCCGCTGAACTCGGCGTGGCCGAGTCGGTCGACGGGCTCGGTGACGCCGCCGGATCCGAGGTGGGTGGCGTTGAACTCGGCGGGGCCGCCGTCACGAAGCTGGTGACGGTCGCGTCCTCGGCGCCCGAGGTGCTGCTGCAGGCGTTCACCCCGAAAAGTGCCAGTACCCCCACCACAGCGACCAGCTTGCGACCCGCCCGCATTGACCCTCCACCCACACCGCGACCGGTTGTCCGGTGCCGCAGGACATCGTTGTTTCGGCCTGTTTGTCCAGGATGCTTTTCCACCCTACTGTCAGCCATCGGCCGTGCGGCCACCGTGAAGCCGGTGCCGCGGCCCAACCTGGGGACGGCTCGGTCCGCGGCGGAATCGGCGCCGGGAATCCAAGAGGAGTCCGCCGAACGGTCCGCAGCGGAGTTCGCAGCGGAGTTCGCAGCGGAGTTCGCACCGCGGGAACCGCGCCTCACATCCGCTTCGCAGCCGACGTTCCAACCAGCTGCCTAAGCTCGACCGTCATGACCAGCACACCGGTCCCGCCGACCGTGCCGATCGAGCCGACGGGACCCTCCGGGCCCACCGATCCTGGCGCGACGCCTCAGCCCCGCCCCTACACCGACCGCTCGATCCGCGTCGAGATCGTCGTGCTGTTCCTGGTCACGCTCGGGACCAGCGGGCTCCGCTCGCTGGTCAGCCTGATCGACGCGTTGCTGGCACCCGCGCCGCTGGCCTCCCAGTCGGTGTCGATCATCGTGCCGCAGGCTCGGGCCTCCCTGTTGGACCTGGCCAAACAGCTGCTCACGATCGCGTCCGGGGTCGCCTGGGGGATGCTCGGGCTCTACCTGCTGTGGCGCAGTGGGGTGAACCTACGGACCCGGCTCGGGCTGGATCTGACCCGGCCTTGGAAGGACCTGATCACCGGAGTTGCGCTGGCCGCGGTGATCGGCATCCCCGGCCTCGTGCTGTACCTGGTGGCGGTTCAGCTGGGCGTCAATCTGACCGTCGCCGCGGTCACCCTCAACGACGCCTGGTGGCGGATCCCGGTGCTGGTGCTGGCCGCGATCGAGAACGGTTTCCTGGAGGAGGCCCTGGTCGTCGGCTATCTGCTGACCAGACTGGAGCAGCTACGGGTGCCGGCGTGGGCTGCGATCGCGGTCAGCGCGGTGCTGCGTGGCTCGTACCACCTGTACCAGGGGTTCGGCGGGTTCCTGGGCAACGCCGTCATGGGCGTCCTGTTCGCCTGGTTCTTCCAGCGCACCCGTCGGCTGTGGCCGCTGGTGGTCGCGCATTCGTTGCTCGACATCACCGCGTTCGTCGGGTATGCGCTGCTCAAGGGGCACGTGGGCTGGCTTCCCTGACCCCCATCGGGACTGGTCCTTCCGGAGTCGTCTCGTAGAACGGGCATTGAGGCGTCAGCTGGGGCAACGTGCAGGCGTCCGCAGAGGAGACGAGGGCGTCCAGCAGAAGAAGCCAGTCCTCTTCGGAGTGGATGGCACGGTCACTCGTCGTCTCCCCCGGTGATTGCTTGGAGAAGAGCGAGCTTACGGATGCGTGCCGATCGTCACTATCGTGATGACGCCTTGTGCGGGCCCGTAGTGCCAGAACACGCGCCACGCTGACGGAGTGCGGTCTTCTACGTAGCCCTCCCAGACCTCCTCACCGGCGAGTCCGTCGATCGAGTCGCACTCGTGCGAGTTGAGCCCGGGATGGCGTGGGTTCCGTTGGATCCTTCCCAGGGTCCGTCGAACCTTGTCGAGTTTCTTCTGGTACTGAGCAGACGCACTCAGATCCGACAGAACGGCTTCCGCCTCGTTGGTGAACTCCAGCCGAAAAGGTGGCACGGCTCAGTCGTCCGCCTCGTTTTGGTCCTCGTCGTCGTTCGCGTACTGAGTGAAATCCCCGAGATCCTTGACCCTGCCAGCAGCGCTGTCTGCGAGTCCGCGTGCGAGCGAAGCGCGCAGTTGCTCGTCCTCCCAGACGATCAATTCGCGCTTGGGGATGCTGACGAGGGGGGGTCAGGAGTATCTCGCCTTGGTCGTTGATGGCGACGGCGAAGCGGTCGTCGCGACGGACGCCTGCTTTCCCGAAGGCGATGCGCGACCGGTCATCAGCGGTGAGCTCGCCAAGTGGAGTGAACCCGTTGCTGGCGTTCATGACGCCCTCCAAGAATGTGTGTGACGTTGCCCCGACGGGGTAAGTGGTCGATACCCACAGAGCCATCCCAAGTGGTACTTTGCACCGAAGATTTCTTGGGGGAGCGGCGGCCAAGTCGTCACATGGCACGCGAGTTGCGACCATCGTGAGGCAGCCCCGGAGCGGTCTGATCTGCGCAGACGGACCTCAGGTACTCGCTGACGAGCGAGGGGACGCCCAATCGGCCGTGAGCGAACTCACGGGCTGAAGCGGAGCCGCTCCACAAGTAAGGCCGGCGGCGCGCCATGGGATGCCCACCTATAGTTGTCGGTTCGGGCAGCCCAAGACGGGGCAAGATGACTGGTCGAAGTTGGGGCCTCCGGCGCTGTGCTGGGCCGTGGGCGATGCGCTGCTGGCAGGCAGGGGGCCGGCCCCCGCTGCAGGGCGGCGGCGAAACGCGTCGGACAGCCCAGCTCGGCGTCGCGGGGCCACTCTGCGGCGATTGGCCGAAGCCGTGCTGAGCCCGGCCGGCACTCAGCGCAGCGTGATCTGCCGACCCAAGATCCCGTCACGGGCACGGCGTTCGGCGTCGTTCAGCGGGGCGTCGTCCGACCCGAGGGTCTGCCCCAGGCGCCCCGCGAAGGCCAGCGCGGGCGCGTCCCATTCGGTCGGGTGCGCATCGTGGTCCAGGTCCCACACCGGCACCAGTCGCCCGTGCGCCCGGAACGACCCGACGTAGCGCGATCCCTCGCCAAGGCCGAGCTCGTCGGCGACGGCCAGCCGGGCCAGGGCAGCCATCAGCGGCTGCTCGTCCTCGGGACGCACCCAGCGCAGGTGCGCACGATCACCGGCGTCCACCCAGTAGGCACCGGGCAAGCCGGCGACCCGGGACGTCGGCATGATCGCCGAGTTGGCCCGTTCCAGCGACAACGCCACCTCGCTGCCGGGTTCCGCCTCCTCCTCGAGCCACCAGGAGAAGTCCCGATGCACCGTCACCTCGAGCGGCTCATCGACGACCATGTCGCCGAGCCGCGGGCCGACGCTGGCCCGTCCGACCACGGACAGCACGGTCGACGGTTCGGCGGCCAGCGCCCATTCCAGGGCCGAGGCCAGATCCCGGGAAAGGTCACCGGAATGGGTCTGCACCTGCATGCCCAGCAGCACCGATCCGTCGGATCGGGTCAGCGCCGCCGCAGCTCCGGGGAGCACGCTGGCCAGCGTGACCGACCGGTCCGCGGCATCGGTGACGGTCGGCAGCAACGTCAGCGGCGCCGACGCGGACGGCACGAACTCCCGCAGCGCGATCAGCTCGGTTTCCGCCGCCAGACCGGCGAACGGCCGGGTGACGATCATGTCGGCGGCGTCGGCCGCCCCATGACAGGCCTTGTACCGCTTGCCGGATCCGCACGGGCAGGGCCGGCGCGGGTTCTCGCCGGATTCTTCCCCGGTCAACGCGGTCAACGTTCCGGACGCCCGTCGTTGGGTCTTCTTGGACACCGGGCCACGGTAGCCGACCTGCGGGGCGGGTTGGTCCACGGAAGGTCACCCGTTCGGCCGGATCCGTGCGGTCAGTCCGAGGTCGGTCCGTCGCCGGACGACGTCGGGACGGGCCCGGTCGGGACGGGCTCGGTCGGGACGGGCTCAGTCGGGACGGGCTCGGTCGGGACGGGCTCAGATGAGATCGACTCGAACGCCTGACGCTGCGGGGACGGCCGCCGACGAGGCCTGGGCTGGCGTCGAGGGCAGCGGCCGGGTCGGGGCCGGCGGCTGCACGACCCATCTGGTCGGGTGCGGCCGCGGACCGTCGATCAGTCGCGCGAACCGACGCAACACCAGCGCCCCCAGCCCGGCCACCACCGCCGCCGAGACGTCGACCGCGATGTGCAGTTCGACCGTGTCCGCGATGGCCTGCAGGCTGCCATCCAGCCCCCGACCGAGCGCCACCACGACCAGCACGGCATTGACGACCCAGCTCAACCACCACAGCAGCACCAGTCGGGACGCGGCCGCCCGCGGCCTGGCGTCGTGGCGCGGGCCGAGCAGGGTGTCGATCTCGACCAGGATCTGCCCGGCGCCGTACATGTTCCATCCCGGCACCAGGAGTCGGGCGGCCACCGCGCCGGAGGTCCTGGCCGGGGCTCGCCCGGACACCACCGCGGCCCACCGATGGGTGCGGATCAGCGCCGTTACGGCCATCGCCACGGCCAGGATCGCGAACGCCAGCACTGCGACGCCCGAGGCCGCGACCAGGGCGTCGCTGGTGGCCACCTCGGTGGCGGACAGCACCTTGGTGCGCCCGTCGATCATCAGCAGGAACCGCCAGAGTTCCGCACCCGTGGCCACCAGCGCCGCCGCTGCGGTCAGCCAGCCCAACCAGGCCGCGTGCCGCAACTGCGGCGACGGCGCCGGACCGGCAGGCTCGGGCCCGTTCGGCGCGGGACGCCAGACCACCGCCGGGAACCCCCACCGCGGATGACCGAAGCGGTACGAAGGGGTTTCACCCAGCAGTGCCGGCGAAGTTGCGGGAGATGACGGTCCCTCGCGCGCCGGCCGGGACACACCGGGCGGCGGATGCGCCACCCACCGCTGCAGCGGCAGGATGGCGCCGCAGGCCACGCAGGTGAAGTGCCCGGGCGGCACGGCCGGCTGCACCAGCTGGCAGCGCAGGCAACGGACGCCCTGCACGGGGGATCGCCGCGCGGCGGGATACGGCTGCAGCTGC
Source organism: Mycobacteriales bacterium (assembly GCA_038325895.1). GTDB lineage: Bacteria > Actinomycetota > Actinomycetes > Mycobacteriales > Nakamurellaceae > Nakamurella. The sequence goes on along the minus strand of JBBQJM010000074.1, from coordinate 1,218 downwards.
TGTGGATTGCTCACTGGATCGTCCCTCGACCGGCAGGTGCCGTCCTCCCACCGCGGAACGCCCACGGAAACCGTGTCATCGCCGGTTGCTCAGATCACCTGGGGCACAGCGTCGCGCTCCGCGACCAATGGTCGCCCGCTCGCCGCCCACACCGACATGCCGCCGGCGACGTTCACCGACTCCCAGCCCTGTGAGTTCAGATAGGCCGTCACCCGGGCCGACCGTCCACCCGATCGGCAGATGACGTACACGGGCTCGCCATCGGGCACCTGGTCGAGGCGCTCGGCCAGGGTGGTCATCGGCACGTGAACGGCGCCAGGCGCGTGTCCGGCGGTCCATTCGTCGTCTTCCCGGACATCGAGCAACACGGCGTCGGCCGGTACCTCGGCGACGGTCACTTCCGGGATCTGCGGTGTACTCACCCCGCCATCCTTCCATCGACCGTCACCGGGACGGCCCGATGCACCGGCGGCCCACCGGACGCCCGCCTGCTGCACCGAAGTGTCAACACGGGCCGATGCAAACAGGAAGACAGCTTCGGCCAGGATGGCGCGAGCGTTGTCAGCGATCCGCGCGCCGGTGTACCCACCCCCCGGCCGGGCGAAGGAGTGATCATCATCGACACCTCCGACCTTGCCGTCATCGGCTCCGGTCCGGCCGGGCAGAAGGCCGCCATCGCGGCGGCCAAGCTGGACTGACGGGCGGCCATGCGGGCCAGCGGCTACCGGGCCGCGATCGTCGATCGCGGGGACATGTTGGGCGGGGTCTGCATCAACACCGGGACGATCCCGTCAAGACGTTTCGCGAGGCGGTGCTGTACCTCACCGGGATGAACCAGCGCGAGGTCTACGGCTAGGCCTACCGGGTGAAGCAGGACATCACCATTTCCGACGTGTCCTCCCGGATCCGGCACGTCGTGGCTCGCGAGACCGACGTGGTCCGCAACCAACTCACGCGCAACCACGTCGCCACCCACATCGGCACGGTGCACTTCCTGGACCAGCACACGCTGGCCGTGGTCGACGACGACCAAGGTCAGCAGAAGAAGATCGCGGCCGACAAGTTCGTGATCGCGGTGGGTACCCGGCCGGCCCGCCCGGACACGGTGGACTTCGACGGCGCGACCATCGTCGACTCCGACCAGATCCTCGGCCTGGACAAGGTGCCGTCCTCGATGGTGGTGGTCGGCGCCGGCGTCATCGGCATCGAGTACGCCTC
>JBBQJM010000073.1:0-11280 GCA_038325895.1 Mycobacteriales bacterium | reverse complement strand
CGTGGTCCAACTCGGAACATCCAGGGAGCTGTACCACGAACCCGTCGACCTGTTCGTCGCGGATTTCATCGGACCCGTGCGGATCGGACAGCTGCCCGCCCGGGTGGTCGCCTCGGCGGGTATGACGGGCTATCAGGTGGGCCGACGCACGCTCCCGACGTGGGCGCCCGTTCCATCGGCGCTGGCCGGCTACGTCGGTCGTGACGTCGTGTTGGGGCTGCGGCCGGAGGATGTCCGGATCGCCTACGGGGACATCAACCCGGACCTGGCCACTTTGTCCGGCACGGTGCGGTCGACCGAACGCAACGGCCGGGACGCGTTTGTGACGATCCAGATCGACAGGCACCGGGTGGTGGCCAGGATGCCCGGTCGGACCGATGTCCGGATCGGTGACACCGTGACGGTCGCCATCGACGCCTCCAGGGCGCACGTGTTCGCATCGGAGACGCGCCGGGCGCTGGCTCACCCCTCGCACTGACCGGCCGGGCCCTGGGGCGCCGCGCAACTCAACAGCTCAGGCGTGCAGCCCGCCGTCGGAGTGCACCAGCTGCCCGTTGATCCACCCACCGTCCGCCGAGCACCGGAACGACACCAGCGCCGCGGTGTCGGCGGGTAGCCCCACCCGACCGCGCGGGCTGCTCGCCGCCGCGGCGCGCAGCTGCTCCGCCGTCATCCAGCCGGTGTCCACCGGGCCCGGGTTCACCACGTTCGCGGTGATCCGGAGGTCGGCCAGCTCTCTGGCCGCGGCCAGCACGATGCGGTCCAGCGCGCCCTTGCTCGCCCCGTAGGGCAGGTTCCCCACGGTGTGATCGCTGGTCAGCGCCACGATCCGGCCGGCGCCGTCGGCGGCGCGATACCGCCTGGCGTACTCGGCGATCAGCAGCCAGGACGCCCTGGCGTTGACGGCCATGTGCCGGTCGAAGCTCTCCACGGTCGTGTCCAGTAGCGACGAGTCCACCGACTCGCAATGGCAGAGCACCAACGCGGTCACCGGACCCAACGCAGTCTCGGTGCCGTCGAAGATCTGCACAGCGGCGGCGACGTCCTCGAGATCGGCGGCGACGGTCGCCGTCCGGGCGCCCTCGGCGCGGATGGCCCGTGCGATCGACCCGCCGCCACTGTCGGCGACCTCGCCGGCGACCTCGCCGGCGCTCTGGACGGTGAAGGAGTCGGTGAGGTCGAGGTCGCGGCCCCATCGCATGCGGTCGTCGTAAGGTGCCCATCCTGCGGTACCGACATCCCAGCCGTCCCTGGCCAGCCGGACCGCGATCGCCGCGCCGATACCGATCCTCCGGCCGACGCCAGTGATCTGGGCAACAGGGCGGGGTGCTGCCGAGCTCATGTCGCTGATGCTGCCGGATCTCCTGCCGATCCGCCCGCGATGCCCCTGACCGGCGCGAACAGTGTCAGCAGCGGTTTGCATGACCGGGCGAGTGAGCCTGGCCACCCCCCGTCGGACGGCGAACCGCAGCCGTGCGTGCACGTCCGGACACCGAGCGGTCTCAGGAAATTAACCTGAAGTGGTTTGCCCGCCACGCCGCGAGGTGGTTAGCCTGATCATGGGTCGCGAAACCACGCACCAGCGCCGAGGTGGAGATCACCGGGACGGCCGCAGGCAGGCGACAATCGACCCCCACCGCAGTCTCATGACGACAACGTTGTGTCGTCGGGCTCGCGGATTCCCCGGCCGAGGCCGGGCTCTACCCGGTCCCGTCGACCGGGATTCACTCCGGCCCCGCCGTTGTCGGGCCGACCCCTTCGAAACTCGAGGATGACCATGAGCGCCCCTGTCCCCGCCACCCGTGCGGGACGTTGTGATTGCTGCTCCACCCCCTACCGTGCCGGCACTCCGATCGTCTGGGACACCGTGGTGTCCGGATGGGTCCTGGCCGGCCACCGCAGCGCCGCGAGCCGCCGCTGAGCCGTCTCGCACACCGTCCGACGCGTCCCGACCACCGGCCCGGCCCACGCTCGTGCCCTCTGGTACACCGAAAGCATGACCAGCAAGCATGTGGAGATCGAGCAGAAATATGACGTCGACCAGGACGTTCCGTGGGTCGATCTGAGCACCCTCGACGGGGTGGCGGCCGTCCAGCCGGCCACGCAGGTCGCGCTGACCGCCACCTACTACGACACCCCCACGCTGCGGCTGGCTCGCGCGGGCATCACGCTGCGCCGCCGGACCGGGGGCTTCGACGCGGGGTGGACGATGAAGCTGCCCGTCGGCGGCGGCCGGGAGGAGCACGGGGAGCCGCTCGGCGAGGATGACGAACCGGTTCCGGGCTCGCTGCTGGACCTGGTCCGGGCCTGGGTCCGCGACCATGAGGTACGCAAAGTGGCCACCCTCAGCACCGCCCGGACCGTTCACATGCTGGTCGGGCCGTCCGGGGAACTTCTGGCCGAGGGCTGCGACGACGTCGTCACCGGCGAATCCCCGCAGCCGGACGGGTCAGCGACACTGAGCCGCTGGCGCGAATGGGAGATCGAACTCCTCGATGGTCCCGCCGAGGTGCTGGACGCCGCCGGCAAGGCGATGCGCAACGCCGGCGCCGCACCGTCACCCTGGCCGTCCAAGCTCGCCCGAGCGCTCGGTGCCGCAGTCCCCAGCCCGCCGGCCTTCGCCGAGCTGACCGAGCACAGCAGGGCCGGCGAGGTGCTGCACGCTCACCTGGCCGCGCAGGCCGACGCACTGCTCGGCTGGGACGGTCCCGCCCGCCGTGACGAACCCGACGGGGTGCACAAGATGCGGGTGGCGACCCGCCGGCTGCGCAGCGCGCTCGGCACCTTCCGCAGATTGGTGGACCGGAGCGTCACCGATCCACTGCGTGACGAACTGAAATGGATCGCCTCGGCGCTGGGCGACTCCCGGGACGCCGAGGTGCTCCGCGAGCGGTTGCTGGCTGAGATCTCTGCGGAACCCGACGATCTGGTGATGGGCCCGATCGCCACGCTGATCGCGGTGGAATTGCGCTCGGATCATCGCAAGGCGCACGACCGGCTGCTGGAGGCTCTGAATTCCGAGCGCTACTTCCGGCTGCTCGACCGGCTCGACGCGCTGGTCGCCGACCCGCCCTTCACCCCGCTCGCGGACGGGCGGGCCGACAAGGTCGTCACGAAGCTGGTACGCCGCTCCTACAAACGGGTCGAACGGCTGGTCAAGGCCGGAGCGCCGGAGTCATCCGCGGAACGCGATCAGTGGTACCACGAGATCCGCAAGGCGGCCAAGCGGCTGCGGTACGCGGGCGAGGCGGTCGAGCCTGCGTTCGGCGCACCGGCGGCGGCGCTGGCGGAGAACGCCGAGAACCTGCAGGAGGTGCTGGGCGAACACCAGGACAGCGTGGTCGCCAGGCGAGCGCTACGGGAGCTGGCTGCGCGGATCCATCTGGAGGGCGAGAACGCCTTCACCATCGGACGGCTGCACGCTCTCGAGCAGACCCGCGCCGACGAGGCGGCCGCCGAGTTCGAGGCAGCCTGGCGGGCGGTCTCCGACAAGCAACTCCGCAGCTGGTTGCGCTGATGTTATCCGGCCGGAGCTGGTTGCGCTGACCTGATCCGGCGGCGCACCGCCGTCAACGACGCGCGCGGCCCAGGAAGAACCGGACCATCTCGGCGGTGGCATCCGGGCCGCGAGGATCGGTGTAGCCGCTGCTTCCCGCGCCGCCGGACCAGGCATGCCCGGTGCCGTGGATCAGCCAGAGTTCTGCCACCGCCCCGCCGGTGTCGTCGGTGAATACCGTCCGGGTGTGCTGCCGTTCTGATGCTGCCGGATTGGCCTGCAGCAACGGCGCCGGCCAGCGATCGAGATGGTCCTCCCGGGCCAGCCGGGCGGCGAGCAGCCGTTCGGCGTTGACGGGCGCGACGACGCTGTCGCTGTCCCCGTGGAAGATGATCAACGGAAGCCGGCCGGCGACATCCGGCGTACCGCCGGAGCGCATCGTGCTGAACCCCGATGACAGGTCGTGCGCGGCCCCGTAGGCGATGCCCGAGTGCACGCCCACCGCAGCGAACATCTCCGGGTACGTCGCCGCCATCACCGCGGCCATCGCGCCTCCGGACGACAACCCCGCGACGAACACCTGGTCGGCGTCGACCGAATGCCGCGCCATGATCTCCCGCACGATCCCGGCGATGATCGCGGGCTCGCCGGCGCCGGCGTGCTGGTCGGAATCGCGATACCAATTCCAGTAGCGATTCGGGTTCGCCTCCCTGGATTGCTCGGGGTAGGCGACGAGAAAGGTGCAGCGGTCGGCCATCTCGTTCATCCGGGTGCCCGCGGCGAAATCCGCGGCACCCTGCGCACCGCCGTGCAGCATGACCAGCAGCGGCACGGGTCCACCGGAATCAGCGATGGGGACGTACAAGTCGTATCGCCGGGAACCGGCCGAGCCGGCATAGAGGTGATGCTGGGTCGGACCCCGCCCCGGAAGGTCCGCCGGCGCCGTCGCTGCCGGGCGCACCGGGGCAATCGTCGGTGCGGCCGTACCAACGCCGTGGCCGGTGGATCCGCTGAGGTGGACAGCTTCGAGCAGGTTCTCCTCGATGGGTGCGCGGTCGGCTCGATCGGGGTCGACGGCGTCGGGTTGGTCGAGATCGATGTCGACGACGTCGGGTTGGTCGAGATCGATGTCGACGGCGTCGGGTTGGTCGAGATCGATGTCGACGACGTCGGGTTGGTCGCCGACGAGCCGGCCCCGCAGCAGTGCCGCGGAACTCAGCGCCCGGCCGCCGCCGAGTGTGCGGAAGTCCCCCGCAGCGCCGTCCCGGCTATCCGACATTCACGATGCCCCTCGCGATTCTCCGGCCGACCACGTCCGCGATCGGTGACGAACCCGGATCGCCGCGGCAGGTGACGGGCCGGTGGTTCAGACGGTTCGCGGTGCCAATGCTTCCTTCACCGCTCGAGGGGCGCGGAACGCTCCGAGCACCTCGACCGAACTGATAGTTGCCAGCGCAAGCTCCGGGGAAACATCGTTCCCGATGCTGCCCAAGCCGAGCACGCGCAATTCCACGGTTCGCCCTTCGGCCTGGACCTTTTCCAGGTCGCTACGGGTGTAGTGCTGCGTGCCCAGGGCCAAGGTCCGGCGGGCCACGGTGTCCTTCACGGCTCCGGACCGGCTCTCCAGCTGCCGTCGAATGGCCGTCCTGATGAAGTCGGTGCGATTGGCGTAGAAGCCCTCGTCCACCAGCAGATCGATTTCTCCCAGATCGACCAGGCCGATGTTGATGGTGATCTTCTCGGTCTTGTCGATCTCCGCCATCTCGGTCCCGCCATCCTTTGGCCATCCAGCCGCCAGGTTATCGAATGGTAGGCCCGCGCGGCGCAGATCCGCTCGTCTCGTCCTGGTGCAGTTCAGCCGGCGAACTCGCGAGCGAGCGCGGATCAGCCAAGTCCGGACGCCGCCGTCCGTCGGGTGGGGCGGTTCAGTCGCGTAGGTGGGTGAGCTCGAAGACCGGATGCGCGTCCGCCTCCGCGACGAATTCCGCCACCGGAGCGTCCTTGGTGGCCTTGAAATAGGACCGCGTGGCACCGGCGATCGCCACGTATTTCTTCAAGACCGGGCCGGCCTCGGTGGCCGGGATCTCACGGATCGCATAGCCACCGACCTGCCTGCCGCGGCGCAGCGTGACACGGCCGGCTGCGCGCGCATTGAGTACCCACGACACCGGGCCGTAGGGGGCGACCAGCCACTTCTTGTCCTGCTCCTCGACCAGCGTCACCGGGGTGGTCCGCGGTGTTCCCGTCTTCCGGCCGACGGTGGTCATCACATAGGTGTGCGGCACGAGCCGCCATCGGACCAAGGCGACGACGACGGCGTTCCCGGCACGTTGGCCACGGGTCGCGGTGAACCGCTTCGCCGGCCACGCAGCCTTGCGCTGGTGAGGCCGGTGTGTTTCGTCAGGACGACCCTCCGTCGGGTCGGGTGTCTGGGGCATGCCGGCCATCATCTCTCGGTTGTGTGGGCGCCCGCTCGGGTGTGACCGCGAGGCCCCGTACGGCCTATCGAGCCCACCCAGGTCCCGAGACGGCGCGCCCCTTGACGGCGCGGATCAACTTCTTCGGCGCGGATGAAATCGTTCACTGCCGCAACATGTGTCACATTTCGACTTAGGTTGGCACGCGCCGGCGAAGATGATCCGCGCCGGAAATGGGGCCCGCTACGCCCATGCCTGCGGCTCGGTGATCACCGTGCCGCCGGTCTCGATCGCGCGGCGGATCATCAACGTCAGGAACACGTCCTGGGCTGCGTCGGCGACGCTGTAAAGGTCCGGGCCGCCGGCGATGTGCGCCGACATCCCGACAAGGCAGGTGGCGACGGCGATCTCGTCGTCGGTCAGCCGCGCGGGCAGGAACGGATTGTGGTACAGCCAACGGTCACCCAGGGTAAGTCCGCGCAGGAAAAGCCCCTCCAGGTTGCCGTTCTCGCCCGCGCCGACTCGCCGGATCTGCTGCACCAGCGGAGTGCGGACGTCGGCGAGATGCCGGACCTGGCTGCCCCGGATCTCGCCGCGATCCCCCCTGACGACCAGTTCCCGGGACCGGATCCAGGATCGGTACTGGTCGTCGGCGAAATCGTAGATCCCGAGCCGGTCACCGAAATCGAGATGCGCGATCACCTGACGGGAAGTCACGGACCTCTCCTCGACGGGATCACCGACGCGATCCGGCCCGGCGACCAGCGGGGAGAAGAATTCCCGCGCGGTGATCGTCGCGGATTCGACGCCGAGACCAAGGGCCCGGCGGAGCAGGCTGATCCCGTGATAGTCGTGCGCCACCGAGCACTGCGCCGATGTGATGGTGCCGAGCAGTCCGCCGCGGGCAACAGCGAGCTGGGCCTGCAGCAGCGGTTGCAGGTGGTACTGCTCGGCCACCTGGATGCGGGCGCCGCGCCGGACCAGCTCGATCAGCCCCCGCAACGTCGGTATGTCGTCGGCTGGGGGCGTCTCGGTCAGCACCGGCATCCCGCGAGCCGCGATCTCACGTATCACGCCGGGTGCGGCCATGCGGTCCACCGAGACCACCACGAAGTCGGGATCGGTCAACTCAGCACTGGTCCGCACCGTGCGAACGCCCCACTGCTGCGCGAAGCGGTGACCCTTTTCCGGATTCCGGGTGACCAGTTCGGTCACCCGGAATCGGTCGGGCAGCTGCCGGGCCACCTGGAGGAAGGAGGTTGCGCGCCAGCCACTCCCGATCAGGCCGAAGGAGATCTGCCGCTGTTCATGGCTCACCGTCGGCAGGCTACCGTCGGTAGCCTCGCTTCGGCATGGTGAACGCCCGAGAGATCGCGGTGTCCGACGGCCTTGTCCAATGAGTGTTCGGCGACCGGCCGCGCCAGGTCGCCGGCATCGATCTGCCAGGACCACCACGGCGCCCAGGCGCTGGTCAGGTACGACAACCCGGCGCTGCCGTACACCACCGTGCGTCGCGATGGACGGCTCCCAGAAACTGCCGCATCGCCTGCTCGCGGCGGCGCGCGCCGCCATCGGCGCCCACCTGCGTTCACCCTTGGGGTTTGCCGCCTGGACGCCGTTGGTGGCCCGCGGCTGGAGCAACGACGGGCAGCCGCCGCCACTGGACGATCCACCGTCCGATCGTCTGGGAGGAGTCCGCGGAATGACCGACCCGCATCGTCCCAGGCGGCTAGCGGGCGAGGAGATACGCCTGTCTGCTGAGGATCTCGCGGACCGGCTCGGCGTCGGCGTCCGGGTACTGGTCCAGCAGGGCCTCCAGATCAGATCGGTCCGCGGGAGTGGAATAAGCGGCGAGTTCGTCCTCGAGCAGGTGGCGTTGGACACGGTCCGCTCGGTGATGGGCGAACGCGTCGGCCATTTTGATCACGGTCTGTGGAATCAGGGTCTTCGGCATCATGCTCATGCGGGTCCTTCCGCCCAGCGTGAGCGCTATTCGCTCACGCTGGTGGACGCCGCCCGGTGTGAGTCGTTCCGTCGATGACCAGGCGGCAATCATGATCTACGCCACGCGCTCCGCCACGTCCTATTACCGCAGTCCTATTACCGCAGCCCTCGTGCGGACGGCCCGGTGCGTGTCGAGCCGTTAGGGTCCGAGCCATGTCCCTGCAGGAGTCGTCCGATGGCCCGCGCTCGGCAGCCTTCCGTGCAGCATTCCCCGAATGGCAGCTCACCTTCGGCGACTACCGAGCGGTGATTTCCGGCGTCGGCGCGACCGTGCGCGAGCTGTCCTACCGCGCGCGGGACCTCGTCGTGCCGTTCGATGCCGGCCAGGTCCGGCCCTTCTATCGCGGCGCGCTCATCGCCCCGTGGCCGAACCGCATCGTCGACGGTCGATACAGCTTTGCCGGCAGGAAGTTTCAGGTCCCGATCAACGAGGTGGACCACGGCCACGCGTTGCACGGCGTGGTGCACTGGAACCGTTGGGACGCCGTCGATGTGCAGGAGCACAGGGTCACGCTGCGCACCGCGGTCGTCCCGCAGGACGGCTACCCGTTCCCGATCGACCTGCTGGCCGAGTATGCGCTCGATGCTCGGGGCCTTACCGGTCGGCTGACGGCGACGAACATCGGCCCGTCGCCGGCACCGTACGGCTGCTGCCCGCACCCCTACCTGGTGGCCGGTACCTCTCCGCTCGACGACTGGCAGCTCACCGTGCCAGCTAATACCCGTCTGGAGGTCGACGAGCGGCTCGTCCCGGTGGGAACCCGACCGGTGGACGAGGTGGACTGCGACTTTCGCACGCCGGCGGTGATCGGCGCCCGCGAGATCGACCACGCCTTCACCGATCTCGGCGTGATTGGTCCCGCCGCCGAGGACGGAACTGTTGTGGCGCAGGTGCTCGATCGGGCGCACGGTACCGGAGTCGAGCTGTCCTTCGGCTCCTGGGCGCCGTGGCTGCAGATTCACACCGCCGACCGTCCGGAGCCGGAGAACAACCGGGTGGGCCTCGCCGTGGAGCCGATGAGTTGCCCGCCCAATGCGTTCAACGCGGCCGGGGGGCCGCCGATCCTGGAGTCCGGGGCGACACACGTTGCCCAGTGGACAATCTCGGCCCTCTCGCCCCCGACCGGTGATGTGGGCTGACGGTTCCGCTCACACCGCGGGTGGTCCGGCCTCCTCGGTCCCGCCGCGCAGTTCGACAATCTGCCGATCGACGAGCCCGCGGGAGTCCATGACCTGCAGGTAACTCCGCCGGCGGATCTCCGCGACCGCACCGAAAGCCCCTGCCAGGTGGGCGATCCGGGTGTGGCCGAGGTCCAGCAGGTGGCCGAGGGCAAGCTCCGTGCCGTACCGGTCGTCGTTGGCCACCACATCCACCTGCGGGAGGGCGATGTCCCGGCCGGCGGCCACCACCGTCGGCACCCCGGCGATGGCCTCGACGATGACGGGGGACGACGGCATGCTGCCCAGCAGCACCAGGCCGTCCACCCGCAGTTCCAGGAAGGCCCGCAGCAGCGACTCGTCGGTGCTGCGGTCCAGCCGGCCGTCGGCCAACAGGGGTGCGGCCAACAGGGTGCGCAATCCCTGCGCGTGCAGCACCTGGGTCAGGTCCTCCAGGCAATCCACGAACCAGGGGTTGCGCGGGTCGTTGAGCAGCACCCCCACCATGTTGGTCCGGCGTTCGCTCAGCGTGCGGGCGGTCAGGTTCGGCCGGCAATTCAACTCGGTGATCGCTTCCTGAACCGCGCGGCGCTTGGCCTCGCTGACGTTCGACGACCCGCGCAACACCCGGGACACCAACGACTTGGATACCCCGGCCCGATCCGCCACGGTCCGGATGGTCGCGGTCCGGATGGTCGCGGGCCGGTCGGGAAGGCTGCCGCTCCCGGCCATTGCTGCTACCCCATCCGCTCCTGCACTCTTCGGACCTGTCCGGGATAGCGGACGGTCGATGAATGTTCGGCTCGCTCCGGCTTTCGACTTGCCACAGTCCACCGGGCAGATCGCTATGGCGCAGTACTGCGCCACTATCGGAAGATTGTCTTGACATCCTTACAGGACGTACGAGAGATTGGCGGCCTTGGATCGGTCCAAGGGGATCGTTCCGGGCATCCAGTCAGTTCACCGACGGATCTTCGATGGGTCCAAGGGGCACCATCGCACTTGCTCAACGAGGAGGATCGGCACTCATGACGACGCCGAGCACGACCCAGTCCCGCCGTTCGCTCGGCGTCGCCGTCGCCGGTTTCGGCTGGATGGGCCGGGTGCACACCCAGGCCTACGCCAGGGTCCTGCATAATTTTCCCGCGCTGACGCTGGCGCCGGAGCTGGTCGCCGTCGCCGACGAGGTGCCGGGTAGGGCAGCGGAGGCGGCGGCGCAGTTCGGCTTCGACACCGCCGTCGACGACTGGCGGGATCTCGCGACCGACTCCCGGGTCGAGGCGGTCAGTATCGCGACGCCCAACTTCCTGCACCGCGAGATCGGCGTGGCGATGGCCCAGGCCGGCAAGCACATCTGGATCGAGAAGCCCGTCGGGCTCAGCGCCGCCGACGCCACCGCCGTCGCTGACGCGGTGCAGGCCGCGGGCGTCCAGGGCGCGGTCGGGTTCAACTACCGCAATGCGCCGGCCGTCAGCTACGCCCGCGAACTCATCGCCGCCGGCGAGCTCGGCACCGTGACCCATGCCCGATTCCGGTTGCTCAGCGACTACGCGGCCCACCCGGACGGCGCGCTGACCTGGCGGTACGAACGCGAGCGTGGCGGCAGCGGAGTGCTCGGTGACCTGGCCTCCCATGGTGTCGACCTGGCCTGGTATCTGCTGGGAGACATCGAGTCCCTGGTCGCCGACAGCGCGACCTTCCTGACCGAGCGCGCCCGGCCCACCGGTCCGACGACCGGTCACGGCCGGGCCACCGGCGGCGAACTCGGACCGGTGGAGAACGAGGACTACCTCGGCAGCCTGCTCCGTTTCGCCTCGGGCGCCAGGGCCACGCTGGAGGCCAGCCGGGTCGCGGTCGGCGAGCAGAACAACTACGGCTTCGAGATCCACGGCACCAAGGGCGCGATGTTCTGGGATTACCGGCGGATGGGCGAAATCGGCGTGAGCCTGGGCACCGCCTACCAGGACCAGTCGGTGAGCACCGTGTATGTCGGGCCGGCCCACGGACAGTACGGGGCTTTCCAGCCCGGCTCCGCGAACAGCATGGGCTATGACGACCTGAAGGTGGGTCTTCCGGCATGAATGTGGGTCGGCGGAGGGTTGCGGTGGGCGGTTGACGTTGGGCGGCAACGGTGTTGGATCGGGTTGCCGGGCTGCTGATGTGTACCCGTTTCGTGAGGGGGATTTAGCGACCTGACGGGCTCCG
>JBBQJM010000072.1:0-11286 GCA_038325895.1 Mycobacteriales bacterium | reverse complement strand
CTGGAGACCACCGCGTCGATCACCGCATCCTTGTCCGGGAAGACACGGAAGATGGTGCCCTCTGCGATGCCGGCGGCCTCGGCGATCTCCCGGGTGGTGACGGCGGCGCCGTGGTCGCAGACCAGCGGGATCGCGGCGGCGACGATGGCCGCACGGCGTTCCTCGGGCGGTAACGGGGCGGCTCGTGACAGTGGTGGGGGCACGGTCGCTGACGCTAGCTGAGTGAGCACTCACTCACAAGCTCGTTTTCTCAGGGCGAACGGGCCGCGCCGTCTGGTGATTCGGGCAGGGCTTCGCACAGCGGATCGGCCGGCTGACCGGCCGACCCGGACGCTGTCGGGGTACGGACGGACAATGGCCAGATGACCAGCAGGACGCCGCCCAGCGGCGGCGGGGGAGACAGTCGCGCGCCCCGCAAACCCGGCCGCGGTCGGGCTGACCCCGAGGAACCGGCAACGGCGAAGGGGTCCAGCGGTGCCACGCGCCCCGAGGTCGCGCCGGCCGCGGACCCTGCCGAGTCGTTGCGCCGGTTCGACCCGCTTGTCCGGGACTGGTTCACCGACGCATTCGCCGCGCCCACGGCCGCCCAGGCCGGTGCCTGGGACTCCATCGGCCGCGGCGAGCACACCCTGGTTGTCGCGCCGACCGGATCGGGCAAGACGTTGGCGGCATTCCTGTCGGCCATCGACGATCTGGTGTCCCACGGCTTGGCCGACCGCGGCTCCGTCGCGGCCAAGGCCGACCGGACGCCTGTCCGGACGCCTGTCCGGACGTCGGCGGCCGAGCGCTGCTCGGTGCTCTATCTGTCCCCGTTGAAGGCCCTCGCTGTGGACGTGGAGCGGAACCTGCGCTCACCGCTGACCGGCGTGGGCGCGGTCGCGGCGCGCCGCGGTGTCACCCTGCCGCAGATCACCGTCGCGGTCCGGTCCGGCGACACCCCCTCGGGGGATCGGCGGGCGTTCGCCCGCGATGGTGCCGACATTCTGATCACCACCCCGGAGTCGCTGTTCCTGCTGCTCACCAGCCGGGCCAGGGAGATGCTCAGCGGTGTCCGCACCGTGATCATCGACGAGGTGCACGCCGTCGCCGGCAGCAAGCGGGGCGCCCATCTGGCGGTCTCGCTGGACCGGCTCGACGCGCTGCTGGACCGGCCCGCGCAACGGGTCGGGCTGTCCGCAACGGTCCGCCCGGTCGACGAAGTCGCCCGGTTCCTCGCCGGCGGCCGACCGGTCACCATCGTGCAACCGCCATCGGCCAAGCAGATCGACGTGGACGTGGTGGTACCGGTCCCGGACATGAGCGCGATGGGGTCGCCCACCGACGACCTGACCGGCAAGGCCGCCGGTGAGGTCGCGCGCACCTCGATCTGGCCGCACGTGGAGGAGCGCGTCGTCGACCTGATCGAAAGTCATCGCTCCACCATCGTTTTCGCCAACTCCAGGCGGCTAGCGGAGCGACTGACCGCGCGGCTCAACGAGATCCACGCCGAACGGTTGGACGCCGGTGACCTTCGGGATACCGCCGAGCGGTCAGGGCCGGCCGCGCAGGTGATGGCGCAGTCCGGCTCCTCGGTGGGCGCGGCGGCCCTGCTGGCGAAGGCCCATCACGGGTCGGTGTCCAGGGAGCAGCGCTCGCAGATCGAGGAGGAGCTGAAGACCGGGCTGCTGCCGGCAGTGGTCGCGACCTCGTCGCTGGAACTGGGCATCGACATGGGCGCGGTGGATCTGGTGATCCAGGTCGAGGCCCCGCCCTCGGTGGCAAGTGGCCTGCAACGCATCGGCCGGGCTGGGCACCAGGTCGGAGCGCCCAGCCACGGGGTGATGTTCCCGAAGTTCCGCGGCGACCTGATCTCCGCGGCGGTGGTGGCCGGGCGGATGCGCGACGGTGCCATCGAGAAGCTCGCGGTGATCGCCAACCCGCTGGACGTCGCGGCCCAGCACATCGTGGCGATCTGCGCCATGGACCCGATCACGGTGGACGAAGTACACGCGTTGCTGCGCAGGTCGGCACCGTTCGCCTCGCTCGGGCGCGGCGCGCTGGAATCGGTGCTGGACATGCTCTCCGGCCGGTACCCCAGCGAGCAGTTCGCCGAGTTGCGGCCGCGACTGACCTGGGACCGGGTCACCGGTGAGCTTGTCGGCCGGCCCGGTGCGCAGCGCTTGGCGGTCACCTCCGGCGGCACCATCCCGGATCGGGGTCTGTACGGGGTGTTTCTCGCCGGCGCCGACAACTCCCGGTCGGGTGCGGGACGCAGGGTCGGTGAGTTGGACGAGGAGATGGTCTACGAGTCCCGGGTCGGTGACGTCTTCACCCTGGGGTCCAGTTCCTGGCGGATCGTCGACATCACCCACGATCAGGTGCTGGTGCTGCCGGCTCCTGGGCTGCCCGGCCGGTTGCCGTTCTGGAAGGGCGACACCTTGGGCCGTCCCGTCGAACTGGGCCGGGCGCACGGATCGTTCGTCCGGGAGATCGCGGCGAGCTCCGCCGAGGTCGCGCGCAAGACGCTGGGTGACGCCGGTCTGGACGACTTCGCGCAGCGCAACCTGATCGAGTACCTGACCGAGCAGCAGAACGCCACCGGCGTCGTCCCGGACGAGAAAACCCTTGTGGTGGAACGGTTCCGGGACGAGCTGGGCGACTGGCGGGTGGTGCTGCACTCGCCGTACGGGGCCGCCGTGCACGCCCCGTGGGCGCTGATCATCGCCGCCAGGATGCGCGAGCGGTACGGGGTGGACGTGGCCGCCATGCACGCCGACGACGGCATCGTGCTGCGGCTGCCGGACGTCGAGTACGAGGACGGCCCACCGGATTTCTCCGAGTTCGTGGTGCTGGACCCGGAGACGGTGCAGGCCGAGGTCACCGCCGAGATCGGCGGGGCCGCCGTCTTCGCCTCCCGGTTCCGGGAATGCGCCGCCCGGGCATTGCTGTTGCCGCGCCGGCAGATCGGTCGTCGCCAGCCGCTGTGGCAGCAGCGGCAGCGGGCCACCCAGCTGCTCGAGGTGGCCTCGGCGTACCCGTCGTTCCCGATCGTCGCGGAGGCTGTGCGCGAATGCCTGTCCGACGTCTTCGACGTGCCGGCGCTGGTCGAGGTGATGCGCGAATTACGGTCCCGGACCGTCCGGGTGGTCGAGGTGACCACGAGCAGCCCGTCACCTTTCGCCTCGTCGCTGCTGTTCGGGTACGTCGCGCAGTTCCTGTACGAGGGCGACTCCCCGCTGGCCGAGCGGCGGGCGGCCGCGCTCACCGTCGACCCGACACTGCTGGCCGAGTTGCTCGGTCACGGCGACGGTCTCGCCCTGCGGGATCTGCTGGATCCGCAGGCGCTGGCCGACACCGAGTCCGAGCTGCAGCGCTTGGCGGCGCATCGTCACGCCCGGAATTCCGACGAGATCGCCGATCTGCTCAGGATTCTCGGGCCACTGACGACCATCGAGATTGATCTGCGCAGCTCGGTGGACGACGTGGGTGCCAGCTTGACCGGGCTGTCGGGAGCGCGGCGCGCGATCGAGGTCCGGATCGGCGGCGAGGTCCGCTGGGCGGACCCGGCGGATGCCGCGGTGCTGCGGGACGCGCTGGGTACCGCGCTGCCGCCGGGCATCGCGGAGTCGCTACTGGAGCAGATCCCAGATCCCCTCGGCCGCCTGCTGGGTAGGTACGCCCGCACCCACGGTCCCTTCGTTCCGGCCGAGCCGGCGGTGCGTTTCGGTTTGGGCGTCGCGGTCGTCACGGACGCATTGCGCCGCCTCACCGGCTCGGGGCGACTGGCCGAGGGGGAGTTCCGCCCGCTGGGTTCCGGCGGAACCCAGGGCGCGGCCGGGCGGGAGTTCGTCGACGCCGAGGTGCTGCGGTTGCTCCGGCGTCGGTCGCTGGCCGCGCTGCGCGCCGAGGTCGAACCGGTGGAAAGGCAGGCGTTGGCAAGGTTTCTCCCGGCCTGGAACGGTATCGGGATCACTCGCGGAGCGGCCGCGCTGCACGGCGTCGACGGGCTGCTGCGGGCGGTCGAACAGTTGGCCGGAGCACTGGTTCCGGCGTCCGCACTGGAGTCGCTGATCCTGCCGGCCCGGGTGCCCGGGTACACCTCGGCGATGCTCGACGAGCTGACCAGCGCGGGTGACGTGGTGTGGACCGGCCACGGCAGCCTGCCGGGCGACGACGGGTGGGTGAGCCTGCACCCCGCGGACTCGCTGGCCCTGACCCTGCTGGTGCCCGGCCCCGACGCGGTGGAGCGGTCATCCTGGGGCAGGGTGCACCGGGCGATTCTGGAGATGCTGGCCGGCGGCGGCGCGCATTTCTTCCGCGCGCTGGCCGACGCCGTGAGGACGGCACTCGCTACGCCGGCGCATGCATGGCCGGATCCGGTCGGCGCGGAGTCGCGGTCGGCACGCGGCACTGCGGTTTCCGACAGCGCGATGGTTTCCGACAGCGCGGTGGTTTCCGACAGCGCGGTGGTTTCCGACAGCGCGGTGGTTTCCGACAGCACTGCGGTTTCCAACAGCACTGCGGTTTCCGACAGCGCCATGGCGGAAGCATTGTGGGACTTGGTGTTTGCCGGCCTCGTCACAAGCGACACGCTCGCACCCATGCGGGCCAGGCTGTCCGGCGGGAAGACCGCCCACCGGTCACGCGCCCCCGTGCCAAGAGCCCGCCTGCGCGGTCCGTCCGGGCTGGCCCTGCTCTCTGCCGGTCGCTCGGGCCGGGCGGGTTCCACCGGTTCAGTCGTCGGCGGGGTGCGCCGGGGAACGCCGCCGTCGGTGGTGGGTCGGTGGTCGCTGGTGCCCGACCCGGAGACCGACCCGACGGTGCGGGCCGCCGCGGCAGCCGAGGTGCTGCTCGACCGGCACGGCATCGTGACCCGCGGTGCGGTGGTCGCCGAGGGCACGCCCGGCGGTTTCGCCGGTGTGTACCGGGTGCTGGCGACGCTGGAGGAGACCGGGCGAATCCGGCGCGGGTATTTCGTCGAAGGGTTGGGTGCCGCGCAGTTCGCCTCGGCCGGAGCGGTGGACCGGGTGCGCGGTTTCGCCGGCAGACCAGATCAGGAGCAGGGCCCGGGGCGCGGCCTGGTGCTGGCGGCCGCGGACCCCGCCAATCCGTACGGGGCGGCATTGCCTTGGCCCGACCGGGGTTCCGCCAACCCGGGTTCCATCGGCGGCGGGGCGAGCGGACGAAAGCGCGAATTGCCCACGGGTACCGCCGCGGACACTGACGCGGAGTGGCCCGCCTCTACCGAACCGACATCCGACGCCAAGTCACCGTCGGTCTCCAGCACAGTTGCCGGCACCAGCGCAGCCGCTGCGGATCGGCACCGAGCCGCCCGCCGGGCGGGTGCCCTCGTCGTGCTCGTCGACGGTGCCGCGGTGCTGTATGCCGAACGCGGTGGGCGATCGTTGCTGTCGTTCACCGCGGACCGGGACGCCTTGGACGTGGCGGCAACCGCGCTGGCCGAGCGGGTCGCCTCTGGGCGGATCGGGTCGCTGACCGTCACCCGGATCGACGGTGCGGAGGCACTGACCGTCGGCGGCCAGGTGCCGGAGGCGTTGACCGGTGCGGGCTTCACCATGACGCCCCGCGGTCTGCGCTTGCGCAGCGTGGCCAGGTGAACGGTTCCCAGGTGAGCGGTTCCCGATTGGATGGCAGCCGGTTGATCGGTCAGCTGACCGGCCCGGCGTTCGGCGAGGTGAGCGATGCCCGAGGGTGACACCGTGCTGCGCACCGCACGCCGGCTGCATCTCGCGTTGGCCGGCCGTCCGCTGGTCCGCAGCGAACTGCGCTGGCCCGATGTGGGCGAGGCGGACCTGGCCGGCCGCCAGGTTCTCGAGGTGGTGGCGTACGGCAAGCACATCCTGACCCGGTTCGCCGCCGCCGACTCGGCGCTGAAGCTTCCCCGGATACCGACGGTGCTGCCCGTGCCGCTGACCCTGCGGTCGCATTTGCGGATGGAGGGCAGTTGGTACGTGTACGCCCGGGACGCGGAACCGTGGCCGGCACGCAACCGGGCCAGTGTCCGGGCGGTGCTCGGCGGCGCGGAATGGACCGCGATCGGGAACTGGCTGGGTCTGCTTGACCTGATTCCGACCACCGCCGAGGGCACGCTGATCGGTCATCTGGGCCCGGACATCATGGCGGAAGAGTTCGAGACCGACGGCGTCGCCGAGGCGGTGCGGCGACTCGCGGTCGATCCGTCGCGGGAGGTGGGCGCGGCGTTGCTGGACCAGACCACCGTCGCCGGGATCGGCACCATGTACATGGCCGAATCGCTTTTCGTCCAACGCATGTCACCGTGGACCCCGATCGGTGAGGTCGACGTTTCCGTGGTGTTGGCCACCGCCCGCCGGCTGTTGCGGCGCGGCGCCACTCAGGCGGTTCCGGCCACCACCGGCAACCCCCGCCGCGGGCTGGACACGTGGGTGCACGGCCGGTCGGGTCGGCCGTGCCAGCGCTGCGGCACCAACGTCCGGGTCGCGATGATCGGGCCCACCCTGAAGGAACGGACCGCTTTCTACTGCCCAACCTGCCAGCCCGGCCCGACGCCCACCGACGACGGCCGCCCGCAACGCCCACTCGGTACCAACCCCTCCGCGCGGGAGGATCGGCGCCCTTCCGGATACCGCCGGGGCTGAGCCGTTGCCGCCGGACGATCGCCGTCCAACGCCATCCGAACGTGGTCTCGACTCGATGCGGTTGTTCCCGGCCCGCGATGACCCCGCGTCGACGCCGGCGGACCCGGGTTCCAGGCCTGATGATGACCGGGCGCGCAGCGGCACCCGCCGACCTGCCGATCAGGCGAAGGACAGGCGATGACGACGGTCCGCTCGTACCGGCTCGGGCTGGGGATGGTGCTGGTCGTCGTGCCGCTGTGGATCCTGCTCAGCCGGCTGGACGCGATCTGGAACGGTCATCCGGCCTACCCGGCGACCTTGCTGGTGACCATCGCGGTCGGGCTGGCCCTGATCGCGTTCGCGCTGTGGCCGTGGCGGCGCGACCCGGAACCGCAGGGCCCGCCGTGGGAGAGCGATTCGGATGGCGAGGTGGCACCAGGACGGTCGCCGTCTGCGCCCCGGAAGCGCGGCACGTGGCGGGTGCTGCGTAGGGTTCTGACGGCGGTGCTGGTGATCGCGTGGGTCGCTGTCCTGGCCTGGCTGCGGCCGTTCACCGCCGGTCCGGCTTCGCTCGCGGCGCTGGCCGAGGGCGGCAGCGCGGTGGTCACGGACAACCCGACGACCATCGAGCTGGCCCCGACAGGCTCGCCCGCACCGACAACCGGGCTCGTGTTCACCCCAGGAGCGCGGGTCGATTCGCGCGCCTACGCCGAGCTGTTGCGACCGGTCGCGGAGGCCGGGTACCTGATCGTCATCCTGAAATCGCCGTACGGCATCGCCTTCGCCCAGCCCGGCCAATCCGCCGGACCGATCGACGACCACCCGGAGATCACCACCTGGGCGGTCGGCGGGCATTCCCTGGGCGGCGTGGTGGCGGCCGGGTACGCCGGCGATCACGCCGACACCATCACCGGCCTGTTGCTCTACGCCTCCTACCCGAACACTGACCTGTCCTCGGACAGTGACCTGCAGGCGGAATCGATCTTCGGCAGCAACGACGGGCTGAGCACCCCCGAGGACATCGCGCGCACCAAGGACCTCATGCCACCCGACACCGAGTTCACCGTCATCGAGGGTGGGGTGCATGCCTACTTCGGCGACTACGGCGAGCAGCCGGGTGACGGTCAGCCTGCGGTCAGCAGGGACATCGCGTCGGCCGAGATCGTCACCGCCACCACGGCATTCATGGAACGAGTGGAGCTCGCCGGCGCCGGGTGATCGACCGGCCGACGGCGACCGTCAGCCCGCCCGATAACCCGCCAGGGTGTCGCTCAGCGCCTGCTCGAGAGGCGTGGCGTGCACGCCCAACCGCGACGAGATCTTGGTGCTGTCGACCACGAACGGCTCCGCGTAGAGGTACTGCATCTCCAGGAGTTCCCGCATCGTGGGGTTGAACAGCCCCATGGTCTTCAGCACCACGGTCGGAACCGTCTTGAGCTTGGTCTCGGGTCGGCCGGCGTCGCGGAAGATGATCTCGACCAGCTGCCGGGTGGTCCGGGTGTCCGGGTCGTTCGGCAGGTGCCAGATCTCGCCGGGGGCGTCCGGGTGCTCGCCGAGAACGGCCAGGCCCTCGCCGATGTCGGGAATGTAGGTGTAGGTGTGCGGCTGGTCGGGGTCGCCGAGCACGGACGCGGATTTGCCGGCCAACGCCGGGCGGAAGACCCGGTCGCCGAGGTTGGACTGGGCGCCGCCACGGGGACCGAAATAGTCCGAGGCGCGGCCGAGGGCCACCTCGACCCGGCCGGCGCGGTGCGCGGCCAGCAGGTCGTCCGCCATCCGCCCGCGTAGCTGGCCCTTCTTCGTCGGCGCTGCGTTGGGCAGATCCTCGGTCAGCACCCGGCCAGCGGCCGGCCCGTACATGTACACGTTCTCCATGCTGACCAGCCTGGCGCCCGCCTGCTCCGCTGCGGCCAGCACGCCGGACTGCAGCGCCGGAAACTTCTCCGCCCACTGGGCGTACGGGGGATTGAGGGTTTGGTACACCACCCGGGCGCCCCGCGCGGCCTCGGTGCTGAAAGCAGGGTCTGCGGCGTTGCCCCCGACCACCTCCACGTCCGCCGGTACCGAGGCGACGCCGGAGGTGTTGACCATCCGGACCTTCTCCCCGCGTTTGGTCAATGCCGCCAGCAGGGCCCGGCCCACCGCGCCGGTGCCGAAGATGACGTGCGGAGGGGTTGTCGTCATGCGAGGGCCTCGTTCGGGTTGGTCGTGGCGAGCGGGGGGCATCTGGGGCGGATTGCGCGGGATCGGTTGCGAATGGGAGCAAACGGGTCAGCGACCTGGGGTGACCAGCTCATTCAACCGGAGATGCGCGCTGCCGGAGCGTTCACCCGGGGCGGTCGACGGCGCGGCGACCGGCGCTGCGGGCGACCGGGGACCGCGGAGCAGCACCACGGCCGCGCCGACCAGCCAGAGACTCCACACGACATATCCGGCGAAGTTGGCCAGATCGGCGCCGGGAACCTCCAGCGGCACCAGCACACCGGTGGCGATCAACGCGGCCGCGGCACAGCCGGCGATCGTGAACCAGCGTCCGGCGAACGCCCGGCCGCTGCAGGAATTCGAGAGGCCGACGGCCACCAGCACCGTCCACAGCGCGGTGAGGGTATAGCCGAGTGTCTCGCCGATCGTGGTGCCCAGGACCTGGGTCAGGGTCCGGAATGTCTCCTCGGCGGCTGTGGCGGTTGCCGGGTCGGCTGCCTGTCGGGCGAGGGCCGGCACCAGCAGCGGCCAGCGCAACAAGCCGATGACCTGGACGGTGGCAGCAGCCACGCCGACCCACACCGACAACCGAAGCGCTCGCGACGAACCCAGCCGGCCGACCAGCACCGCGATTGGTGCCAAGAGCGCGGCGCCCAACGCCAGCACGAGGAACCAGCCAATGACGGCGCTCTGGTTCTCGCGGAACGCCTCGAGCACCTGGGTCGCCGGGTGATCGAGAACCGCCGGGTAGTCGAACACCGCGCCGAGACCCAGGAACGCCACGTTGAGCGTGACCGCTCCGGCAATGAGAAACGCGGCGGTCATCCGGCGTCCCTGTCGTGAGGTCGTCGTCATCTGGATCTCCTTTGTTGTACGGCGTACAAAGTTTGTACTGTGTACAGTGAAACCCGTGCCGGAGCAGATGTCAAGGGTCGAATCCACCCGGCGTCGTGGCCCGCGCCGCAGCCTGGATGTCGAACAGGTGATTGATGCGGCGGTGGCGGTCGTCGACGAGGGCGGTCCCGACGCGCTATCCGTCCGTGCGGTCGCGGGCCGGCTGGGCCTGAACCCCAACGCGCTGTACACCTACGTGACCAGCCGGGCCGCGCTGGAGCAGGTGGTCGTGGAGCGAGTGCTCGGCGAATCGGACCACGGACTGCTGGTCGGACCCGACGAGCCGTGGCGTCAGCGGATCGCGTCGTATGCGGGTTCGCTGCGCGCTGCCTTGCTCACCCACCCCGGCGTCGCGCGGTTGCTGATGACGGCCCCCATGGACGGGCCGAACGCCCTCCAGGTCGGGGAGGGGCTCATGGGCGCACTCGTCGACGGGGGGCTGTCGGCCGCC
The DNA here is from genome assembly GCA_038325895.1 of Mycobacteriales bacterium. Taxonomy (GTDB): domain Bacteria; phylum Actinomycetota; class Actinomycetes; order Mycobacteriales; family Nakamurellaceae; genus Nakamurella. The sequence goes on along the minus strand of JBBQJM010000072.1, from coordinate 1,143 downwards.
GATGCGGGGCGTGCCAGCTATTCGATCATCGTGCAGGTGCTGGGGGCGGTCGCGCTGGAGGTAGCCGAGACCGACGGACGGCCGCCGCTGCCACCGGAGGCCGTCCGGGTCGCCGGGCGGCGGGAAGCCCTGGCCGGGTTGGACGCCGCGTACTGGCCACACACGGCGGCCGCGATTGATGTGATGGCGCAATGGATTTCGACCGAGCAGTTCGACTGGTCGCTGGCCCGGTTGCTCGATGGTGTGGCCGGCCTGGCTGGCCCCCGCCGGTCAGACGAACTGGTCGGGGTAGAGCGCCTTGATGACGCCGTAGGCGAATGACGAGGTGGGGGTGGTGAAGTTGTTGGACTCGTTCGCCACCGCCGCGATGGTCACGTCGACCTGTGGTCGGCGCATCACCACCGTGCTGAAACCAGAATCGCGCCGTTGTGCCCGACGAATTCGTTCAGCGTTTCGCAGCCTAGTCCGTAGCCGATGTTGACCTTCTGGCCCGGGAACGGCCGGGAATCGAGCCGGGTGGCCTGGGTGGCCGTGCTCAACAGCGTTCCCGACGCGAGCTCGCCGCCCCATACCCGCAGGTCATCGAGGGTGGAGATCATCGCTCCCGCTGTTGCCGGCACCGCGGGGTTCAGATCGGTGACGATGGCAGGTGGTTGGGCCGCATTGTCGAACGAGGCATTCGGGTCGGTCACCGGCGGGACGTAGCCGGTCGGATGTGGATCCGGAAGGGCCGTCGTCGTGGGATAGCTGGTCTGCGGGAGGGCGAGCTTGTCGCTCACCGCCGAGGTGATGATCTCCCCGGGCGGCTTCCCGGTCACCTTCTCGATCACCATCCCGAGCAGCGCATAGTTCGAGTCGCAGTAGGACAGTTCGGCGCAGGGGGCGAACAGCGGGTCGTGCCGCGCGATGATCTCCAGAGTCCTGGCGTCGGACCACGGCATCGTCGGGTCCGCGGCGAACGCGGCCAGAAAGGCCTCGTCGGAAGTGAAATCGTAGATACCGGAAGTCATTCCGAGCAGGTTCTGCACCGTGATCTGGCCGCCGTTCGTCACCCCGGGGACGAAGGACTCCAACGTGTCGCTGAGCGCGATCCCGCCCTGGTCGACCAACTGCAACACCGCAGTGGCCGTGTACGACTTCGTG
>JBBQJM010000071.1:0-11288 GCA_038325895.1 Mycobacteriales bacterium | reverse complement strand
GGATACCAGCGCCGCCCGTTGGACATCCGGTGGCCACTGTCCCGAGTGCGCTCTTCGACGACCCCGCGGCCGAGAGCCGTTGGCGCGCCCGGTACTCCGCCACCCGGATGAGCCTGCCAGCCATGGCAAGGGATGCCCAGCACCGGACCGTGTACGTGTCCAACGCGAGCGGCCGCTACGAGGTGTACTGCTGGGACGTCACCCACGACAAGCACACTGTGCTCACCGACCGGCCCGACGGGACCGCGCACGCACAACTGTCGGCCGACGGCGAGCAGGTGTGGTGGTTCGACGACACCGCCGGCGACGAGTTCGGGGTGTGGCGGGTGCAGCCCTTCGGCGGCGGCCCGACGGCCGCAATACACCCCCGCGGGTCGGACGACGGCACGGTACAGGGGCTGCCAGGTGCCGCGGCCGGCTACCCGGCCGGCCTCGAGGTTGGTACCGACGTCGTCGTCGGCGCGTTCTCCGACGACGACGGCACCCGTGTCCACCTGTCCCTGGATGGAGCCGCACCGGAGGTCGTCTACCAGCACCCGGAGGACGGCGGAGTCGGCGCGCTGTCGGCCGACGAGACGATCTGGGTGCTCACGCATTCCGAGCACGGCGACGCGCGTTACCCGGCGTTGCGGGCGATCGCGGTGTCCGACGGCACGGTGCTGGGCGAGCTGTCCGACGCGCCCGGACGGGGTCTGATCGCGCTGATGTTCTCGCCCGTGCCCGGCGATCAGCGCCTGCTGGTCGAGCACGAGCGGCGGGGCCGGCACGAGCTGCTGATCTGGGACCCCACGTCAGGCTCTGTCACCGAGTTGGACATCGATCTACCCGGCGACCTGGACGCCGAATTCTACCCGGACGGGCGAGCGGTCCTGGTGGTGCACACCCACGCCGCACGAACCTCGCTGCACCGGTTCTCCCTGGAGGATGGCGAGCTCGCAGTGCTGCCGGCCGCCCGCGGGGTGGTGTCGGGCGCGGTGGCCAGGCGGGACGGGTCCGTGTGGTACCGCTGGTCCAGTGCGGCCGAGCCCGGGCAGGTGCGGGAGCTCCGCGAAGACGGCACCGATCGGCTGCTGCTGCGCCCCGACGGGGAGCTCGCACCCGGCTCAGAGCCGGTCACCGACGTATGGGTCGACGGGCCGGGCGGCCGCATCCACGCGTTGCTGGCCGAACCGCCGGCGCCTCCCGGCGGCGACGGCCAAGGCCAAGGTGCCGTTGCCGGCCACGGCACCGCGCTGCGGGCCTGGCCGGCAGTGTTCGCGGTGCACGGCGGGCCCGCGACGGGTGATGAGGATTCGTTCGACGCCAACCGTGCCGCCTGGCTGGACGCGGGGTTCGCGGTGGTGCAGGTGAACTACCGCGGATCGACGGGGTACGGGTCGGCCTGGCGGGATGCGTTGACCGAGCGGGTCGGGTACGTCGAACTCGCCGACATCGCCGCCGTGCAGGATCACCTGGTGGCCGCCGGCGTCATCGACGGGGAGCGCTGCGCGATCTTCGGGTATTCGTGGGGCGGGTACCTCGCGCTGCTGGGCATGGGCGTGCAGCCCGACCGTTGGGCGGCCGGGGTGGCCGGGGTGCCGGTCGCGGACTACCTCGCGGCGTACGAGGACGAGATGGAGCCGCTGCGCGCCTACGACCGGGCGCTGTTCGGCGGTTCCCCACGCGAGGTGCTGGAGAAGTACGTGGATTCCTCGCCGCTGACCTACGTCGACCGGGTTCGCGCGCCGCTGCTGGTGCTGGCCGGCGAAAACGACCCCAGGTGCCCGATCCGGCAGGTCGACAACTACCTGGACGCGCTGGCCGCCCGCGGCACCCGGTACGCGGTGTACCGCTACGACGCCGGCCACGGCTCGATGGTCGTCGACGAGCGGCTGCGTCAGTGCGCCTGCGAGATCGCCTTCGTGCGCGACGTTCTCCACCCGGCCTGAACCCCGCACCGCCCCCGCCGCCGAACCCCGTTGACAGCGCGGATCAACTTCGTCAGCGCGCATGAACGTGCGGGTTGTGGTGCTGGTGTGACAGTCGTCAACCATTTCATCCGCGCGATCACCGTGGATGGCGTCAACAGTCGTCCCGCACCGTGCCCGCGCATCGACGGGTCCGCGTTCGCGGGTCGCCGTCATGACGTTGTTCCTGCTCCTGGGGTCGGTGATAGGGACCTGGGCGGCCCGGATCCGGACTCTTCGCGGGCAGATCGGACTGACCGACGCGCGGTGGGGGCTGACGATCCTGGCCAGTCCGGTCGATGCGTTCATCACGCTGATGATGGTCGCCAGGATCATTCCGCGGACCGGAGCCCGGCGGCTGGCCAACCAGCTCGCTGCCGGGGCCGGCATCAGAGCACTCACGACCTCCTGATTCTCGGTCGCCATGACGACGTCGCGCCACTTCGGCGATCGCATCGTGAGCCAGCTCGGACGGGCCGGGTTCTCGGCCCTGCTGTCGGCCGCGGGTATGGCCGCCGGCCTGCTGATCGGTGCAACGGTCCGCGTTCGTCGCGTTCGCGCTACTCGGTGCCGGCACCGCGTGCATCGTGCCGACGGCGATGGGGCAGGCGGGCAACCGGCCGGGGATCCCGGCTGGGCGGGGAGTGGCCGCGGTGCCGTTCGGGCAATGGCCGGCCTACCTGGTCGGGCCGCCGATCATCGGCGCCGTCGCGGGTCTCGTCGGGCCACGGTCCCGCGCTGGGCGTGCTGATGATCGCGCCCTGGCCATCTCGGTGCCGGCCGGCCGCGTGCGGGAGCCGGGTCCGGCGCTGTCCTGAGACAGCGTCCTCACCAGCGCGCGCCAGCGCCCTGATCCCGACCCGAGGCCGGTGTCGACCCTGCCCTGAGGGAGGGCGTCAGCGCAGCTCCGGGAAATCCTCGATCCGGTACTCGATGTCCGCGGCGCTCGTGGCCACCAAGGCCAACCCCTCGGCGCCGTGGCGGTGGTCCTCCCTGTCCCGCAGCTCCACCCGGCGGATCTTGCCGGAGATCGTCTTCGGCAGCGGCGCAAACTCCAGCCGCCGAATCCGTTTGTACGGCGCCAGGTGTTCCTGCGCAGTACTGGAAGATCAGCCGCGCGGCAACCTCGTTCGGGTGGTAGCCCTCGGCGAGCGCGACGTACGCCTTGGGCACCGCCAGCCCGGTGGCATCGGGGGATGGCACCACCGCCGCTTCGGCCACCGCCGGATGTTCCAACAGCACCGACTCCAGTTCGAACGGCGACAGCCGGTAGTCCGAGGCCATGAACAGATCGTCATCGCGCCCGAAGTAGGTGATGTAGCCCTCCGCGGTGCGAGACCCGATGTCGCCGGTGCGGTAGTAGCCGGCTCGGGTGGCTTCGGCGGTGTGCGACGGGTCGCCGTGATAGCCGGCCATCAACGGCACGGGTCGCGCGCTGAGGTCCAGACAGATCTCGCCCTCGTCGGTCGGCGCGTCGGTGACGGGGTCGAGCAAGCTCACCGCGTAACCGGGCATCGGCCGTCCCATCGACCCGTCACGGACCGGCTGGCCCGGCGAATTGCCCACCGCCAACGTCATCTCGGTCTGGCCGAATCCGTCCCTTACGGTCACCCGCCACGCTCGGCGTACCTGCTCGATGATCTCCGGATTCAGCGGCTCGCCGGCCCCGACGACCTCCCTGGGCGGAGTCCGGAGCACGGACAGGTCGACCTGGATGAGCATCCGCCACACCGCGGGCGGCGCACAGAACGTGCTGACCCGGTTCTCGGCCATGACCCCCATCAGGGACGCGGCATCGAATCGCGCGTAGTTGTAGAGGAACACCGTGCAACCGGCCAGCCACGGCGCAAACACGTTGGACCACGCGTGTTTTGCCCAGCCCGGCGAGGAGATGTTCAGGTGGACGTCCGTCGGCCGAAGGCCGATCCAGAACATGGTAGACAGGTGCCCGATCGGGTACGACACCTGCGTGTGTTCGACCAATTTCGGCAGCGCCGTGGTCCCAGAGGTGAAGTACAAGAGCAGTGGGTCGCGGGCGAAGGTGGTGCCGTGCAGCTGCAACCCCTGGTGATAGTCCGCGGAGTCGTCGTACTCGATCCAGCCGAGAACCGGTGCGCCGACAGCGATCCGGATAAACGTGCTTTGCACGCCACGGAACGTCGGCGCGTCGACCGACCGAGCCACCACGAACCGTGCGCCGCCGCGGCGCACCCGATCCTGCACATCCACGGTGTTCAACAGGGTGCTGGCCGGGATGATCACCGCTCCGAGCTTGATGCAGGCCAGGATCAGTTCCCACAACTCGACCTGGTTGCCGAGCATGACGATCACCTTGTCGCCGCGACGCACGCCGTTCTCCCGCAGCCAGCCCGCGACCTGATCCGAGCGGGCCGACAGCGATCCGTAGGTCCAGGCACCGCGGGAGCCGTCCTCTTCGACGATGACCAGCGCGTCCCGATCGGGATGTTCCTGCGCGATCACGTCGAACCATTCCAGCGCCCAGTTGAACCGCCCTGGCCTGGGCCATTGAAAGCCGGCGACCGCCCCGTCGTAGTCGTCGCGGTGCTCGAACAAGAAGTCCCTGGCCGCCCGCAGTTCCACGGTGGCCTCGGTCGGCTGTGCCGTCATCGTCGTCGGCTCCGTTTCCGTGCGGTGTGCGCGGGACCGCCCAGCCGCACGCCTGCGAGCATGTCACCGCGCAGCCAACGACGCAGCGCCCGAGTCAGTATTCGCTGATATCGGGTCCACGCCACCGATCTGGGGTCGATCCGGCCGCGGGCCGCGAATCAGCCCGACCGCCATCGGTGCGCGAAGTCAACGAGCTGCCCCGCCATCACCCGCACCGCCGCGGCCGTCGATTCATCCTCGGTCCTGCCCTGTTCGTCGAACACCGTGACGCTGCTGTTGATGGCCAGCCCGAGCGGTGTCGGCCACCCGCGCAGGGCATGCACGACCTCGCGCAGAGTGCCCAAGGTGCCCACCGACGCCTGCCAGCCACTGGCGACCGCCAACACCCCGACTGGTCGTCCGTCCAGGTACGGGCGCTGGTCGCGACGGAGTTCCTCCAGGTAGTCCAGGGCGTTCTTCACCAGCCCGGACACGGTGCCGTGATACCCCGGCGAGGCGATCACCATGGCGTCGGCTCGGCGGACGGATTCGATGTAGTCGCGGGCGCGCAGCGGGACCTCCGCACCCGAGTGGTAGGGCGGTAGATCCAGCGACGCACCCGAGAAGTGGGTCACCGACGCGCCCAACTCGGTGACGGATGCCAGCACGGCACGCAACGCCCGATCCGACTGGGATTGCGGATCGACCGACCCCCCGATGCCCACCACCTCGATGTTCACTCGCTCGATACTGCCCGCTCGGCCGGCTCGTGGCCCAGCTGGGTCCGGCAGGGCCCAGCCGGGTCCGGCGCGTCCAGCTGGGTCCGGAAGGCGGTCACACGACCGCCCACCACGATCGGCGGCCCGACGCTCGTGACGCCCGCGTGAGGTGCATTCCACGGCCGCAGGCCGCGCGCCGTAGAGTCGCGCGGGGGTGGGCGGGCCACCGCGATGGAGGGCAGTCGGGGTGCACGCAGTGCGGGCTGGGCGGATCGCGTCCGTTGCGCTGGCGTTGGTGGCGCTGCTGGGTGCAGCGGGCTGCAGCTGGACAGGAAGCGCCGAAGCCGGGTCCGCCGTCCGGGCGTCGTCCGATCCTGCCGTGCCCGTCGAAGGCGCGGGGAGCGGCGAGCCTGCCCCAACCTTGGCGACGGCAGACCCGTCCGCCACCGCGAACCCGACGCCGACCACCTCCGACGTTCACGCTCAGCGCTTCGCCCCCGGGGTGGCCAACGAGGCCAGCGGTGTGGCAGCGGCGACCGGCAATCCCGATGCCTTCTTCGTCGTCGACGACCCCACCGGCATCGACGGGGTGGTGGCTGTCGACGGGAACGGCACGCTGTTGGCCCGGATCGGCGTCGCCGGGATGTCCGCGGGGAATGCCGAGGCACTGGCCGCGGGGCCGTGCGGATCGACCCCGATCGCGGACAGCGGTGAACCGCCGGCGGGCGATGCCAGATGCCTGTACGCCGGGGACATCGGCGATCAGGTCGGCCGTGACCACGTGACGATCTACCGGTTCGCCGAACCGGCGCTCTCCCCACCCCCCGACGGACCGGTTCCGGCGGACGCCTGGCAGTACACCTACCCCGACCAGCCGCAGGACGCGGAAAGCCTGCTGGTGGACACCGACGGCTCCTTGTTGATCATCACCAAACCCGCGCACGAGCAGGGAGTCGTTGCGGCGCACCGGGTGTACCGCGCCCAGCCGGGCGGTAGCGAACTCGCGCAGGTCGGTGAATTCAGCCCACCGGACCCGCAGGCCGCCCTGCAGTCCCTGTTCACCGGAAACGTGGTGACCGACGCCGCCGCGACGCCGGGTCGGGTGCTGCTGCTGACCTACGACCAGGTGATCGAGTACGTCGCCGCCGACCCGACCGCGCCGCTGGCGACGTTCTTCACCTGGCCGCAGCACAATCTGCCCAAGCCCGAGCAGATTCAATCGGAGGGCATTGCGCCCACCGACGACGGCTGCGGCTACGCGATCGTCTCCGAGGGCGGTCCCGGAGGCGGGGGCGGGTCGATCGCCGTGGTCCCGTGTCGGTGAATCCACCGAGGGTGACCCGCGCTTTTTCGGCCTGATCATCGCTGGATCCTGAGCACCGCCGCGGACAGCGGCCACTGTCCGGTCACGTCACTGGCCACGATGACGTCACCGGTCCAGGTGAGATAGGGCGGAGCTGATGGCGTCGGCACCGGCAGCGGCGCGCTCAGCACGGTCGCCCCACTGGCCGTCTCGACGACGCTGAGCGTGTAGCCGGCCGATCGCTGATCGGCCACCGCCAGGTACCTGCCGTCGGAGGAGAACACCGCCCCCGCGCAACCCCGCGAACCGGGCAGCAACGGTGCGGTACGCCCGTCGGTGACCGCGATCCCGATCGTCGGACCCAGGGCACCATCGGGCCCGCGTTGGCACACCAGCACCGTGCGTCCCAGCGGATCCGCGGCGGCCAGCACGAGCGAGTCGTGAGAATCGCCGAGGGTGGCAAGACCCTGCACCGCCCCGCTGCTGAAGTCGGCCCACCAGAGCGTGTTTCGCTGGTCACCGGCGTTGGCGACGACCGCCAGGCCGCCGATGCTGGACCACAGGCTCGGTGAACTGTTGACCAACCCCGCTGGCATCCGGACACGTTCGTACGGCGGGCCGCCTGTCAACTCCGCGCCGAGGACCGCACCCGCGGCCTCGCCTGTCCGCGGCACCAGCAGCACGGCGGCACCGTCCACGTCCCAGGCCGCGCTCGACAGATCCCAGGTCTGCGGGCTCGGCACAACCGGCCCAAAACCCTGAGGCGCGATCACCTGAGCAGCCCAGGAGCGGACGTCGATGACGTAGACCTCGGACCGCGCAGCGGGGCCCGCCACGACCAGTAGATGCGCGCCGGACGGCGAGAACACCGCAAACGCGGGCGTGACACCGGCAGCGAACGACAGCACGCACTGGCCCACCCCGGCGCCGGTTCCGGCATCCGCTCCCGCCTGCCCGGCCGGATCCTCTGGACGACCCGCATGTAGGCACACGCCACGGCCGTCGACCACGGCCGTCAGGTCGCCGGTCGGCGAGATGATGTCGCCCCGGCCGCCGGTCAGCACGACATCGGCTGTCCAGCTCCGGGCCGCCACCTGCGCAGGCGTGCTCTCGCGTGGAGCGGTCGGCATCGGGCCGGTGTCGAAAGGTGCGCCGCCCGACACCGCACCACTCGGCTCGGGCTCGCCGGGAGCCGCCGAAATCACCGCCGACGAGGGATCTACTGGCGAGGCAGCCGCCGGCGGGCCCGTCGCCGATCCATCCGCGGCGGATCCCTGCGCCGTTCCGCCGATGGAATCAGCGCAGCCCGCGGCCGTCCCGAGGACCATCACGGCGACCACCAGCAACCACGCAACCGCCGTCGACCTGAGCCCCCGCGAGATGACCATTGGCGGCACGGTAGTGAGGTGCGGGCCGAGCGCCGAGGAGTTGTCCACATTTGTCGTTCCTCGGCTCCGTTGTCCACAATTGTCGAAGCGGCGTTGCCAAACGAAGGGATGACGAGTACAACCTTGCCGATCTGAAAACAATCGATCGGTGGCCGGAGCGTTCCTGGGCCGCTGGCACCACTTGTTCCAGTTCGATCGGAAATCGCCTGCGGTCACAGTGCTTTCATGTGCCGACAGCACTTTTCCACCCGTTCGGTCGGAGCACGGTGAGACAGAGATGACGTTCGAATTCACACCGAGGGCCACCTTTTTTTCGACGAAGATGTCGAATCCGCGATGAATTCCGACGGATCCGATGCCGACCGTCGTATCCGTGGCAATCGCGTACGACTGTCCGGTCCCGACCTGGGCGGGGGTTCGCTGATGGTCATCAGTTCCGCTGCTGGTACTCGACTGCTGGTACTCGACTGCTGGTACTCGACTGCTGGTACTCGACTGGGGTCATCGACTGGGGTCATCGAGCGGCGGCTGCCCACGGGCCCGGCGCGCCACGCGCAGCAAGGTCTTTCGGCACTGTCTGACTGTTCCTGCCGAACGCACGCTGGATGCATGAGCGCTGCCGGTTCCAGCACTGCCATCGAGACCGCCGGCCTGGTCAAGACGTTCGGTCACACCACGGCCCTCGACGGTCTGGACCTCCAGGTTCGGACCGGGGAGGTGCACGGATTCCTGGGTCCGAATGGCGCGGGCAAAACCACCACCCTGCGGATCCTGCTGGGGCTGCTGAAAGCGGATTCAGGCACGGCGAGCGTACTCGGCGGCGACCCGTGGACCGATGCCGTCACCCTGCACCGGCGACTGGCCTACGTGCCCGGCGACGTCGCATTGTGGCCGAATCTGACCGGCGGAGAGGTCATCGACATACTCGGCAGGCTGCGTGGCGGTCTGGACGTCAAGCGCAGGGCGGACCTGCTGGAGCGTTTCGATCTCGACCCGACAAAGAAGGCAAGGGCCTATTCGAAGGGCAATCGGCAGAAGGTCGCATTGATCGCGGCCCTCGCCTCCGACGTCGAGCTGCTGCTGCTGGACGAGCCGACCTCCGGACTGGACCCGTTGATGGAGGACATGTTCCGCTCCTACATCAGGGAAGAGCGCGGCAAGGGCCGGACGGTGTTGCTGTCCAGCCACATCTTGGCCGAGGCCGAGGCACTGTCCGACAGGGTCAGCATCATCAGGGGTGGCCGCATCGCGGAGACCGGCACCCTCGCCCAGATGCGCCACCTGACCCGCACCTCGATCACCGCCGACCTCCGGCACTCGCCGGAGGGTGTCGCGGCGCTGCCGGGTGTGCACGACGTCGTCGTCACCGGCCACCGACTTGCCTGCGAGGTCGAGGCAACGGCGTTGGACGACCTGCTGGCCGCGCTCGTCGGACTGGGCGTCGTCACGCTGACCAGCCAGCCGCCGACCCTGGAGGAGTTGTTCCTGCGCCACTATGCCGAATCGGGCGTGGCCGAATCGGGCGTCCGATGAGCGAGTTCACCGGCACCCTGGCCTTGACCCGGTTCGCCCTCCGCCGGGACCGGATACTGCTGCCGGTGGTGATCGCCGCGTTCGTGTTGACGGTGCTGTCCAGCGCGACGGCGACGGTGGGGCTGTACCCGTCGGTCGCCTCCAGAATCGCGGCCGCATCGGCGGTCAACGACATTCCCGCGTTGGTCGCGATGTATGGCCGGGTGTGGGATCCGTCCGCGCTCGGCGCGCTGGTGATCATGAAGCTGGCCGCGTTCGGGGCCGCCATTCTCGCCGTGTTCGCGATCATGCTGGTGGTGCGGCACACCAGGGCCGAGGAAGAACAGGGGCGGCTCGAGTTGTTAGGAGCGACGGTGGTGGGTCGGCGGGCCGCTCTGTCCGCGGCTTTGTTGGTGGCGTTCGGCACGATGCTGACGCTCGGGGTTCTCATCGCCCTCGCGCAGATAGCCGCCGGGCTACCGGCGGCGGGTTCGTGGCTGTTCGGCATCGCCTGGGCAGCGACCGGTCTTGCCTTCGCCGCGATCGCCGGGGTCAGCGCCCAGTTGACGGTGTCCGCCCGGGCGGCAACGGGATCGGCGGTTGCTGTGCTGGGTATCGCGTACACCCTGCGCGCGGTGGGCGACACCTTGGGGAGCGCCGCCGAGCCGGCGTTCTGGTCGTGGCTCTCCCCGATCGGCTGGGGCCAACAAGTGCGTCCCTATGCCGGGGACCGGTGGTGGGTCCTCGCCCTGCCGATCGTGTTCTGCGCCGTCGTCATCCCGTGCGCGTATGCGCTGGCCGCCCGTCGCGATCTCGGCGCCGGTCTGCTCCCCGACCGCCCCGGGCCCGCGCAGGCGTCGGCGTCACTGGGCACGCCGTTGGGCCTGGCATGGCGGCTGCAACGGGGCAGCCTGGCCGGCTGGGCCGTGGGGTACCTGCTGCTCGGGGCGGTCGCCGGCAGCATCGCCTCGACGGTCGGTTCCATGCTGGACAGCGAGCAGGCGCAGGAGTTCATCCGCGCACTCGGTGGCACCCAGGAGATCTCGGATGCATTCCTGGCCACCGAGTTCGGCTTCGTGGCCATCATCACCTCCGCGTACGGCATCTCCGCCGCGATGCGCCTGCACGCCGAGGAGGCAGCCGGGCATGCCGAGTTGCTGCTCGCCACGGCGGTATCACGGACGAGATGGCTCGGTAGCCACCTGACGATCGCCCTGCTCGGCACCGCGGCGCTGACCATGCTGGCCGGGCTGAGCGCCGGGCTCGCCAACGGACTTCAGATCGGCACCATGAGCCACCTGCCGGCGATTGTCGGCGCGGTACTTGTTTACCTGCCGGCGATCTGGTCGATGACGACCCTGCTGGTGCTGCTCTTCGGAGCCGCGCCGCGGCTGGTGGCGTTGGTCTGGGTGGCGCTCATCGGGGTAGTGTTGATCGGCGAACTCGGTCCGCTGCTGGGTTTCCCGCAGTGGGTGATGGACCTGTCCCCGTTCGCGCACGTTCCCCACATGCCCGGTGGTGCGATGGTCTGGACTCCGCTGCTGGTGGTGCTGCTCCTCGCGGTCATCCTCGGCGCGGCCGGCGCCGCAAGCTTCCGCCGCCGCGACCTGGAGAACGCCTGAGGCATCGTTACCCGTGGCCCCTGCTCGGCGCGGATCATCTTCGCGAGCGCGGCTGAAGTAGCGCGCTCTAGTCCCTTCCGCCACATAACCCGCAGGTTTGTCCGCGCCGGCATAGTTGATCCGCGCCGAGGGACGGCTCTCGTCACGGATCTCGGCAGCCAACCGCTCGGCTCAGCTGAGCACCGCGTCGG